>NZ_JBQOIF010000004.1:0-251860 GCF_052665395.1 Stenotrophomonas sp. 3(2025)
GGGTGTAGCTCAGTCTGGTAGAGCGCTACGTTCGGGACGTAGAGGTCGCAGGTTCGAATCCTGTCTCCCCGACCACTTCGGTGGTCGCATTGAAGCCTGGTGAAGTCTTCCAGGCTTTTTTGTTCCCGCAGGAGTCGCTGCCACGGCAGCGAAGCAGAACGGCCTTCCCCCTTGCCGCCATCGGGGGAAATGGCTAGAATAGGCGGCTCCCTTCGGGGTGTAGCTCAGTCTGGTAGAGCGCTACGTTCGGGACGTAGAGGTCGCAGGTTCGAATCCTGTCTCCCCGACCACTCCGGTGGTCACCAAGAAGCCTGGAAGACATCCGTGTCCTCCGGGTTTTTTTGTATCTGGAATCCGGCACTCCCGGCTACGCCGCCATCAGCACATGCCGCCGGGGACCTGACCCGGCCCGGCCACGTACAATGGCCGCCACTCCCCCACCTGCCACACCGGCCGCGCCCGGTGCGGGCGCTGCACGTCATTCTGCATGGCGTGCGCCACCTGCAAGGAACACCGCATGACCTCGCCCACCTCCCCTTCGCCATCACTACTGCACGGGCGCGTGCTGGCGTTCGCCGCGATCCTGCTGGCGGCGGTCAACCTGCGTACCGCCGTCACCTCCATCACCCCGTTGCTGGACGTGCTGGGCCAGCAGTTCGACTTCGGCACCACCATGACCGGCGTGCTGGGCATGCTGCCGACCGCCTCGTTCGCACTTTTCGGCGTCGCCACCCCGGCGCTGGCACGACGCCTGGGCCTTGAGCGCACCACCCTGCTGGCGATGCTGATGGCTGCCGCCGGCCTGCTGCTGCGCTCCAGCGCCGGCAATGTCGGCACCCTGCTGCTGGGTTCGGTGATCGCACTGGCGGGCATGGGCATCGGCAACGTGGTGGTGCCGCCGCTGGTGAAGCGCTACTTCGCCAACAAGGTCGGCACCATGAGCACGCTGTACATCAGCGTGCTGCAGCTGGGCACGATGATGCCGGCGCTGCTGGCGGTGCCGGTGGCCAACGCCGCAGGCTGGCGGGTGTCGCTGGGCATGTGGGCGCTGCTGGCGCTGGCTGCGACCCTGCCATGGATGCTGCTGGCACGCAGTGCGCCCAAGCCGGTGCTGGACAGCAGCGATCCCACCGCGCAGCCGCACGGCAAGGTCTGGCGTACGTCGCTGGGCTGGAGCATGACGCTGATGTTCGGCATGACCTCGCTGATGACCTATTCGATGTTCACCTGGCTGCCGCGCATCGTGGTCGAAGCCGGCGCTACGCCCGCCTTCGGCGGGGTGATGGTTGCGGTGTTTTCGGCACTGGGCCTGCTGCCATCGCTGGTGATCCCATCGCTGGCGGTACGCCTGCAGAACCCCTTCCCGCTGGTGCTGATCGGCTTCTCCGCCTTCGTCATCGCCTTCGCCGGCCTGCTGTTCGCCCCGATGAAGGCGCCGTTGCTGTGGGCCTGCCTGCTGGGCGTCGGGCCGTCCACGTTCCCGCTGGCGCTGACCCTGATCAATCTGCGCACGCGTACCCCTACCGGTTCGGCGGCCCTGTCCGGCTTCATGCAGGGCGTGGGCTACAGCTTCAGCTGCCTGGGCCCGTTCCTGGTCGGCTGGCTGCATACTGTCAGCGAGGGCTGGACCCTGCCTTTCGCCTTCCTGTTCGGCTGCGCACTGCTGATGCTGTGCGCCTCGTGGGTGGCCTGCAAGCCGCGCAAGCTGGAAGACCTGTGGTGAACGGCGCGGCGGGCTGACGCCCGCCCGCGCAGCTCGGCCGGCCCTCCGCCGCTGCCATCGTCTACACACCGCCACCGCAGCGCGTGACGTAGCGTGTCGAAACCTGACCCATCTGGTGCCCGAACCGGCGCTGCCAAGGCTGTGCGCACCGGCAGGGAGGGTGCCAGATTGCTCCAGCGCACTACCGTCGGCAGCTGGAAAGTGTATTGGCGACAACGCGTTGCGGCGGGGCTGGCCGGTCATCGAAAGACTCTCCGTCAATCAGGTACGGATCGGTAGTAGGCGCTCTGGCAATGCGTCAGCTATAGTTGGCATGTGATGTGCGTCACACTTTTGAGCACATCGTTCAGCATTGGATGCTTAGGGGGGTCTCATGGTTGTTCACCGTCCGCTGGCGCTGTGCGTCGGCCTGGCCTGCGCCACTTTGGCGTACTGGGCCCACGCGGCCTCGCCGCCCACCGTCATCACGCGTGCCGACCGGCTCGCCGAGATCGGGCACTACCGTGACCAGGCGCGCTGGGTCGATGCGCTGGCAGCGATCGAGCGGGCACAACTGCGGGAGCCCGACGACGACCTGCTGTACAAGCTGCAGGTACTGACCCTGGGCGACATCGGCAACGCCCATCGCGCCTGGCGGCTTTACCAGGCCCGGCCCAACCTGTTCGACCAGGACCAGAAGGCGCGGCTGGAGGCCAACTACGTGGCCAAGCTGGTCAACTGGAGCCTGGCCTACGGGGAAAGCGAAGACACCCGGCTGGACGAGGCCGAGGCTTCGCTGGCTGAAATGGAGCAGTACGTCGCGCGCGATGGCACAACGCAGGCGCAGGCGCCGCTGCGGATCCGCATGGACCGGCTGATCCTGCTCAACCGCCTGGCCCGCCACGCGCAGGTGCGCGACGAGGCGCGGGCGCTGCAGCGCGAAGGCCATGCCCTGCCCGATTACGTGCTGCCAGCCGTAGGCGACTCGCTGATGGCCACCCAGAACCCGGCCGAGGCCATACCCTTGCTGGAGGCCGCCGCAAAGAACGATCCCTCACGCTTCGAGTCACGCTCGGAGCTGGCCTACGCCTATCTGGAGACCGAGCAGGCCGAGAAGGCGGTGGGCTACCTGCAGGCCTGGCAGAAGGACGAACCGGCCTGGCGCTGGGGCGGTGGCAAGACCCCCTTCCAGAACTGGGCGCGTTACGAGGCCGACCTGAACCTGGGGATGGTGCGGGCCTACAGCGGCGACCTGCCCACGGCCCAGCGCGAACTGGAAGCCCTGGTCGAGGTCGGCCCGGGCAATGGCAGCCTGCAGACTTCACTGGGCAGCGTCTACCAGATGCGCGGCTGGCCACGGCGGGCGCTTGAGCGCCACCAGATGGCCTATACGCTGGACCCGCGTGACATCGCGCCGCGCCTGGGCATGTACGAATCCTACGTGCAGCTGCAGCGCGACGACCTGGCGCGGCCGCTGCATGACGACCTGATGGCACGCTATCCAAGCCAGCCGGCGGTGCAACGCATGGACCGTGACTGGCGTGCCCATCGCGGCTGGCAGCTGCTGGCCAGGGTCGAGGGTGGCCGCAGTTCCGGCGGCGGCGGCACCTCGCCGCTGGGCAACGACGACCTGCACTACGGCGTGGAAGCGGCCTCGCCGGTTCTCAACGACCGCTGGCGCCTGTTTGCCTTCGCCGACCGCCGTTCGGTCAGCTTCCAGGAGCAGGACATCGATCCGCTGTGGATCGGTGCCGGCGTGCGCTACCGCTTCGACCGCCTCGATGCCGAGGCGGCGGTGATGCGCCCCAACGACAGCATCGGCGACACCGGCCTGCGCGGCGGCTTCGGCTGGCAGTTCAATGATCGCTGGCATGCCGGCGTAACCGCTGCCCGCAATGATCCGGAAGCCTCGATGCAGGCACGCGTGGCCGGCATCACCGCCGACAGCGTTGCCGTTGCCGTGGATTACACGCGCAACGAGCGCACCCACTGGAGCTTCGGTGGCAGCCGGTTCCGTTACGACGATGGCAACCGCCGCGATACGCTGAACAGTGCGATCGAACAACGGCTGTTGACCCGCCCGCGCCTGTTGATCGATGGCCTGGGCAGCGTCTACACCAGCCGTGGCAGCCGCGACGATGCGCCCTACTTCAACCCCTCGCGGGATCGCTCGGTGGAAGTGGGCCTGCGCATCGACCAGCAGCTGTGGCGCCACTACGAGCGCCACTTCCGCCATCGCCTGACGGTGTCGGTGGGCAATTACTGGCAGGAAGGCTTTGGCAGTTCAATCATTCCGACCGTGGCCTATCGCCACGAATGGCAGTTCGATCAAGGGCGGATCTTCGAGTACGGCGTGAGTTGGTCGCGGCCGGTCTACGACGGCCAACGTGAACGACATATCGGCTTCGATGCCGCGCTGCGCTGGGGAGAATGAGATGGAACGGATGTTTCGCAACCTGACGACCGTACTGCTGCTGGCGCTGCTGGCCCTCGCCCTGCCCGCCGCCGCCCAGCGCGCCAGCTCGGCCGCGGAACTGGACGCGGCCGACAACGGCCTGCTGGTCCTCAGCTACCACGACGTGCGCGATGATGTGCTGGAAAAATCCGACGGCGACGCCTACGCGGTCAGCACGCAGAACTTCGCCGCACACCTGGACTGGCTGTCCGCCCATGGCTATCACCCGGTCTCGCTGTCACAGCTGATCAAGGCCTCGCGCGGCGAAGCAACGCTGCCACCGCGGCCGGTGCTGCTGACCTTCGACGACGGCCTGCGCAGCGTGTACAGCCGCGTCTATCCGCTGCTGCGCGCGTACAACTATCCTGCACTGGTGGCGGTGATCACCGACTACGTGGACATGGCACCGGGCCGCACCATCGACTACGGCTACCGTCCCTTCGGCCATGACGACTTCCTGACCTGGGACCAGCTGCGCGAGATGCAGGCCAGCGGCCTGATCGAACTGGCCAGCCATACCGACAACCTGCACCACGGCGTGCAGTCCAACCCGCAGGGCAACCAGACGCCGGCGGTGATCACCCGCATCTACGACCCCAAGGCGCAGCGCTATGAAAGCGCGCAGGAGTACGAGAAGCGCCTGCGCGACGATCTTGGCCGCAGCGTGCAGCGCATCGAGAAGGAACTGGGGGTGCGCCCGAAAGCGATCGTCTGGCCGTATGCCGCCTACAACCAGTTGAGCAATGAAATCGCCGAGCAACTGGGCATGCCGGTGTCCTTCGATCTGGAAGGACGCAGCACGCCGGTGACGGCCGACCTGCATGGCCTGGCACGCCTGCTGGTGACCAGCAACCCAAACGTTACTTCGCTGGCCTTCGAGCTGCGTCGCAACGTCAATCTGGACGGCACCCGTGCACTGCAGATCGACATGGACTCGGTCTACGACAGCGACCCTGCACAGCAGGCACGCAACCTGGATGCGCTGATCGAGCGGGTGAAGCGGATCGGCCCGACCCATGTCTACCTGCAGGCCTTCGCCGATCCGGACGGCAACAACACCGCCGATGCCCTGTACTTCCCGAACCGCCACCTGCCGATGCGCGCGGACCTGTTCAACCGCGTCGCCTGGCAGCTGAAAACCCGTGCCGGGGTGAAGGTGTATGCGTGGTTGCCGGTGCTGGGCTATGAACTGCCCGACGCTGCGCAGCGTGCGGCGCTGGGCATCCAGAGCCCGGAACGCGATGGCATGTACCGCTTGGATTTCACCAAGCCGCAGGCACGACAGATCATCAAGGACATCTACGAAGACCTGGCAATCAATTCGTATTTCGAAGGCCTGCTGTTCCACGATGACGGCTACGTGCGCGATACCGAACTTGCCCAGCTGCCGCAGGAAGGCAGCGACGGCGGCCGCACCCAGGTGCTGATTGATTTCACGCTGGAACTGCGTGACAGCGCACAACGCTGGCGCCCCAAGCTGGGCACCGTGCGCAACCTGTACGCGCAGCCGGTGCTGGAGCCGCAGAGCGCGGCGTGGTTCGCCCAGCGCCTGGACCTGTTCAACAAGGCCTACGACCGCACCGCGCTGATGGCGATGCCATGGATGGAAGGCAGCCGCCGCCCGCAGCGTTGGCTGGACAAGCTGGTGGTGGCCGTGCGTGCGCACGACCCCGAGCTGAAGCACACGATGTTCGAGCTGCAGACCGTGGACTGGCGCACGCAGCGGCCGATCAGCGGCGAACAGCTGCGCGCGCAGATCCGCCGCCTGCAGGCACAGGGCGTGCGCCATTTCGCGTGGTACCCGGACGATTTCATCGCCGACAAGCCGTCGACCCAGGATGCACGCGCGGCGATGTCCGCGCGCAACTTCCCGTATCCGGAGAAGTGACGTGGACATGAATCCGTGGCTCAACGCCATGTTCCAGTTCGCCTTCTTCTACCCCATGGTGATGGCGTTCTTCTGGATGTCCGGGGGCCTGTACTACTTCTTCCGCCGTGAGCGGAAGTCGCGGCCGCGCAACGACCCACCACCGATGGCGGAGCATCCGTTCGCCAGCCTGCTTATCCCGTGCCACAACGAATCGGCGAACCTGGACGACACCCTCGGCGCGGCACTGGCGCAGCGCTACCCGGACTTCGAAGTGATCGCCATCAACGATGGCAGCACCGACGACACCGCCCCCCGCCTGGACGCGCTTGCAGCGCTGCATCCGCGCCTGCGCGTGGTCCATCTGGACCGCAACCTGGGCAAGGCCAACGCGTTGCGCATGGGCGCGCTGGCCGCGAGATCGGAGTACCTGGTATGCATCGATGGTGATGCCATGCTGGAAGAGTTCGCCATGCACTGGATGGTCTGGCACCTGACCAGCGGCCCACGGGTGGGTGCGGTGACCGGCAACCCGCGCATCCGCAACCGCTCCACGCTGCTCGGCCGCCTGCAGGTGGCGGAGTTCTCCTCGATCATCGGCATGATCAAGCGCGCCCAACGCGTGTACGGCCGCATCTTCACCGTGTCCGGGGTCATTGCCGCGTTCCGTCGCACCGCCCTGCATCGCATCGGCTACTGGGCCGATGACATGGTCACCGAGGACATCGACATCAGCTGGCGGCTGCAGCTGGATCACTGGGACATCCGTTACGAGCCCAATGCGCTGTGCTTCATCCTGATGCCGGAAACGCTGAAGGGCCTGTGGCGGCAGCGACTGCGCTGGGCACAGGGCGGCGTGGAAGTCCTGCTGCGCCACGGCACTTCATTGTTCGGCTGGCGCAAGCGGCGGATGTGGGGCGTGCTGCTGGAATACATCCTCAGCGTGCTGTGGGCCTACACCATGCTGGTGATCATCCTGCTGTGGGCAGTGGGCAAGTTCATCCCCATGCCGCCGTCGCTGTACATCGACACGTTGCTGCCGCAATGGCATGGCGTGATCCTGGCCCTGGTCTGCCTGCTGCAGTTCGCCAGCAGCCTGATCATTGACAGGCGTTACGAAACGCATATCGGCCGCAACTATTTCTGGGTCATCTGGTACCCGATGGCGTACTGGTTGATCAGCCTGTTCACCACGCTGGTGGCGCTGCCTAAGACCCTTCTCCGGCGGCGTGGCAAGCGTGCCACCTGGGTCAGCCCAGACAGAGGTATCCGATGAACGCACATCGCCAGACGACTGCCAGGACGCCGTCCAACCGCTTCGACTCGCGCCTGATCCAGAAACCGCGCAAGCAGCCCCGCCTGCAGCGCACCGCCTGGGGCTTTGTGACCCTGGCGTTCTGGGGCTTCTACTTCTACCTGTGGGCACCGCTGGTCACGCTGGTGTCCTGGTTGCTCGGTGGGCAGCTGGCCTGGCTGCAGCTGTACGAGCGCAAGCAGCACCTGGACCCATTCGTGATCATCGCCCTGCCGGTGATCCTGGCGTGCTGTGCGCTGCTGCTGATCGTTTGGGCCGAATACAACCGCTACCGTTTTGCCGGCAAGGAACGGCGCGGCCCGCACGAGGACGCAAGTCGTGCGGAGATCGCCCATTCGCTGGGTGCCAGCGATCAGCTTGCCGAACAGATGTTCGGCGCCAAGGCCATCACCCTGCACATGGATGAGCATGCACGGCCGCTGGGCATGACCGCGCAGCTGTTGAGGTAACGGGGGTTCGGCCGGGCGGCGCCCGGCACCCGCAGAGGCCGAAGCAACAGCAACAGCCGAAGCAACAGCTGGCATTCCGTGGGATGGCGGGGCGGTATGGGCAGGCAGGACACGCCGTAAACCCATCCATGGGGGCTCGATGGCGCCATCCATGGCGCCAACGGTCCTGCCTACCCACACCGCCCCACCTCTGACAGATTTCCGCAATCTGGTAGATCCACGCCAGGCGTGGATGAATCTCCATCGAAATCGAGTATTTCGCCAATTGAACGAAAAGCATCCACGCATGGCGTGGATCTACGTGTCGACCAAGGTCGACACCCACCAGGAGCAAGTCATGCCATCCCGACAGATTGCGGAGATCTGTCGAAGGCGGGGTGGGTCCGGTTGCGGGGGCGTGAGCGCCATGGGCCCGAGGCATGCCTCGGGCGGGTGGGGCAGGACGCCCAACCCCGGTCTTGCCGTGTGCGCAGGACAGCGCACACGAGCAAGGCGCGACCGAGCTTACAGGGACGTACTTGCAGCGTCCCCCGCAACCGGACCCACGCCGCCATCCCGCAGGAACCCCGCTGTTGCCGTTGCATTTGCGGTTGCTTCGGCTGTTGCCGCGGCCCCTGCGGGTGCCGGGCGCAGCCCGGCTGTGACCCTACCTTCGGACCTGGCCTTCGCCGCGCACCACGAACCGTTCGACTGTCAGCGCTTCCAGCCCCATCGGGCCATAGGCGTGCAGGCGCGTGGTGGAGATGCCGATCTCGCTGCCGAGGCCAAGCTGGCCACCATCGGAAAAACGCGAAGACGCGTTGACCATCACCACCGCCGAGCGCAATGCGCTGACGAAACGCTCGGCACTGGCTACGTCTTCAGTGGCGATCACTTCGGTGTGGTCGGAGGTATAGGTACGGATGTGCGCGATCGCTGCATCAAGATCGTCGACCACGCGGACCGCCAGTACCAGATCGAGGAATTCGGCGGCATAGTCGTCTTCGCTGGCCGCGGTGCTTCCCGGCAGCAACGGCTGCGCGCGCTCGTCTGCACGCAGCTGCACGCCACGCTCGGCCAGCGCCTGTGCAGCACGCGGCAGGAACGCTGCGGCAATGTCCCGGTGCACCAGCAGGGTCTCCAGTGAATTGCACGCGGAGGGGCGACTGCACTTGCCGTCTACCAGCAGATCGAGCGCTTTGGCGGCATCGGCACTGGCATCGACGAACAGGTGGCAGACACCCTTGTAGTGCTTGATCACCGGTACCCGCGCGTGTTCTGCAACGAAGCGGATCAGCCCTTCGCCACCGCGCGGAATGGCCAGATCGATCAGTTCGTGCAGCTGCAGCAATTCCAGCATGGCTTCGCGGCGCAGGTCAGTCAGCACCGTCACAGCGGCCGGGGGCACGCCGTTGGCCTTCAATGCCCCGGCCAATGCCTGCGCGATCGCGGTGTTGGAATGGATCGCTTCCGAGCCGCCACGCAGGATCACGCCATTGCCCGCCTTCAGGCACAGCGCGGCGGCTTCGGCGGTCACGTTCGGGCGTGCTTCGTAGATCATCGCGATCACTCCCAGCGGCACGCGCACCTTCTGCACGCGGATGCCGTTCGGACGCACCTCGTCGCGGGTCACCTGCCCGACCGGGTCCGGCAGGCCGGCCACCTCGCGCACGGCGTCGGCCATCGCCAGCAGGCGCGCCGGGTCCAGCGCCAGGCGGTCGAGCATCGCGCTGCCCATGCCTTTGGCGCGGGCGGCGGCCAGGTCGCGTGCATTGCCTGCAAGAATCTGTCCAGCATTGACCTCCAGCGCCTGCGCCATCGCCTGCAGCAGTGTCCCGCGCGCATCGCTGTCCAGGCCGGCAACCACCTGGGCCGCGTCGCGGCAGGCTCGGGCCTGCGATTCGATCTCACTCATCGGCATATCCTGCAGTGGGTTCATGGCAGCACCAGATCGTCTCGGTGGACGACGGTACCGCCGTAGTTGTAGCCGAGCACGGTCTGGATGTCGCGGGTGTGGCGGCCGGCAATGCGGCGCACGTCATCGGCGGCGTACTGGCTCACACCACGGGCCACGCACACCCGGCCGGCGTCGGTGTTCCAGCATACCTGCACCATGTCACCGCGCCGGAACGCGCCGTCGGCACCGGTGATGCCGCCGGGCAGCAGCGATGCCCCCTTCTCGCGCATCGCCTGTGCGGCGCCGGCATCGATCAGGATCGCGCCTTCGGCCAGTGGTGCGTGCCGCAACCAGTGCTTGCGTGCCGCCTCACGGCTGCGTGCTGCATGGATACGGGTGCCGAACAGGCGATCCTGCGCCAGCGCGCGCACCACCTCGCCGCTGCGGCCATTGAACAGATAGGTTTCGATGCCGACACGGCCGGCCTTGGCTGCGGCCTCCAGCTTGGTGCGCATGCCGCCGGTACCGGCGACCGAACCGGCGCCGCCAGCCATCGCCAGCACGGCATCGTTCAACTCGGCCACTTCATGCAGTGGCCGGGCATCGGCATGCGTGCGCGGATCGGCACTGTAGAGACCGTCGATGTCGGTGGCGATGAACAGCGCATCGGCATCGACCAGCGCCGCCACCGTCGCGGCAAGGTTGTCGTTGTCACCGAGCTTGAGCTCATCCACCGAAACGGTGTCGTTCTCGTTGACCACCGGCAGCGCGCCCAGCCGCAGCAGCTCGTTGAGGGTTGCCCGCGCATTGAGATAGCGGCGGCGGTTGCGCAGATCATCATGGGTCAGCAGCACCTGCGCCACCGGGCGTTCGAAGAAGCGCTGCCACAGACCGATCAGCTGCGCCTGGCCCAGGGCCGCCAATGCCTGCCGCGCCGCCATCGCCGCACCGGGTTCATCGGCCCGGGGCAGGATCGCGCGGCCGGCAGCGACCGCACCGGAAGACACGATGACGACCTCGCGCCCGGCCAGCACGTTGGCCGAAACGAACTGGGCCAGGCCCAGCGCGTGGCGCGGCGACAGGCCACCACCGTCGGCGGCAAGCAGGCTGCTGCCGACCTTCAGCACGGCGCGCCGCCACGACGGCAGCGCTTGTTCGGGGAACGGCGATGCAACGTGGACGGCGTGGACAGTCATCAGGGGCGCCTCAGCGGGTATTCCATTCATGGACGCTCAGCGCCGATGCCTGCATCGTCACCAGCGGATCGGTGGCGACGATGGCCTGCGCCTGCGCGAGGCTGTCGAGGTTGCACAGCACATAGGCGCCACCACTGCCGTCGGCAAAGCCGCCGGTCAGCTGCAGCCGGCCCTCGGCCTGCAACGCATCAAGGAAGTCGCGGTGCGGCTGCACCGCGGCGTCGGTGAAGCCCGGCAGGCGCATCGCCAGCACCAGGTAGACGGTGCCGGCCATCAGGACAGCGCCTGCCAGCGCGCGCGCAGTTCATCCAGGCGCAGGTCCGACGCCGAACCCGGCGACACGCGCGCCGCCAGGCTGCCTTCCGGCGTGCGCCCCTGCCCTGCACTGTCGGCACCGGCAGCAGCAGCCTTGTAGGCCTCGCGGAACGGTACGCCCGCTACCGCAGCTTCCACCGCGACATCGGTGGCGTACATGCCCGAATCGATCGCTGCACGCAGCTTGTCATCGCGCCATTCCAGGTTGGCCAGCAGCGCCGGCAGCAGTTCAAGCGCGGCCAGGCCGCGCCCGAAGCCGTGGAAGATGGCGCCCTTGGACGACTGCAGGTCGCGGTGGTAGCCCGACGGCAGTGACAGCAGCTGCTCGATTTCGGTGCGTGCAGCGGCGACGCTGGCATGGGTCGCCCGCATCAGCTCGATCACGTCCGGATTGCGCTTGTTGGGCATGATCGAACTGCCGGTGGTGTACTGCGCCGGCAACGCGACGAAACCGAATTCGGCGCTGGTGAACAGCGACAGGTCCCAGGCAATGCGGCGCAGGTCCAGGGTCGCGCCGCCCAGCGCTTCCAGCGCAGCCAGTTCGAACTTTCCACGCGACAGCTGCGCGTAGATCGGCGAAATCTGCATGCGCGCAAAGCCGAGCGCGGCGGTGGTGTGCTCGCGATCCAGCGGCAGGTTCACGCCGTAACCGGCGGCGGTGCCAAGCGGATTGGCATCGACCAGTGCATGGGTATCGCGGGCACGCACGGCGTTGTCGATGAACGCTTCGGCCCAACCGGCCCACCACATGCCGGCCGAGGACACCACGGCACGCTGGATGTGGGTGTAACCGGGAATCGGCAGATGCTGCTCGGCCTGCGCACGGTCAAGTGCCACCTTTGCCACTTCGGCGCTGACCTGCGCCACGCGCTGCAGCTTTTCCTTCAACCACAACCGGGTGGCGACCAGGATCTGGTCGTTGCGGCTGCGGCCGGTGTGGATCTTGCGGCCGGCATCGCCAAGGCGCTCGGTCAACCGTGCCTCGATCGCCGAATGGCCATCCTCATACTGCGTATCCAGCACGAAGCGGCCTTCGCGGAAGTCCTGCGCCAGCACCTCAAGTTCACGCAGCAACCCGGCCAGTTCGTCGGCGCTGAGGATGCCGATGTGCTGCAGGCCCTGCGCATGCGCGGCGCTGGCAGCAATGTCATGCAGGAAGAACTCGCGATCGAGGATCACGTCGTCGCCGGCGAGGAAGGTCTGGATCTGGGCATCGACAGCGACGCCTGGCTTCTGCCAAAGAAGGTCTGCCATGGGGAGCTCCTGTACGGTTTCAGTGCGGGATCGACGTCAGTTCGTCGATGCCCAGCGCAAGATTGAGGTTCTGCATGGCCTGGGTGGCCGCGCCCTTGAGCAGGTTGTCCAGGGTCGCCACCACCACCACCCGCTTGCCGCCCGGGGCGAGCGTGAAGCCGCCGACCTGGGCACCGTGGCGGCCAGCGATGCGGCTCACCCACGGCGCCTCGTCCACGACCTCGATGAGTGCTTCACCGGCGTAGGCCTGCTGGAAGCGCTCGACGATCTGCTCGCGGGTCTGCACGCGGTTCAACCACAGGTTGGCGGTGAGGGTGATGCCACGGAAATGCGGCGCGACGTGCGGCATGAATTCGACCGCCACGCCCAGCTGCACGGAAACCTCGCGCTCATGCACGTGGTTGGTCAGCGCGTACGGCATCAGGTTGTCGGCCAGCAGTCCAACGTTGTTCTTGTCCGACGGCGAGGTGCCCGCACCCGAGTAGCCGGACACGCCGAAGCACTGCGGCGGGCCAGCCAGCAGATCCAGCAGCGGATGGATCGCCAGCTGCATCGCGGTGGCATAGCAGCCGGGGTTGCTGATGTGCTTCTGTCCGCGGTAACGGCTGCGGGTAAGCTCGGGCAGGCCGTAGTACCAGGTGTTGTCGAAACGGTAGTCGGCCGACAGGTCGACGATCACCGTGTCCGGCTTCGCCGTTTCCAGCGCCGCCACGAACGGCGCGGCCAGGCCGTTGGGCAGGGCCAGGACCACCGCGTCCACGCCCTTGGCGGCAACGGCGTCGGCGTCGAGATTCTCGAACTGCAGTTCGCCCTGCCATTGCGGGTAGTGGTCGGACACGCGCTGCCCGGCCAGTTCGCGCGAGGACACGAAACCCAGCTGCAGGTTCGGATGCGCTGCCACCAGGCGGATCAGCTCGGCGCCGGTATGGCCGCGGGCGCCGACGATGCCGACGGTGAACGAGGAGGAAGTGCTCATGCGTGCGTGCTCATGCGTGCGAATCGAGGCGGTGCTGCAGGTGGCGTTTCACGCCCTGCCATTCCGCATCGATGATGGAGAAGATGACGGTGTCGCGCGGCGTGCCGTCGGGATGCCGGCGGTGATTGCGCAGCACGCCATCCTGCTTGGCGCCCAGGCGTGCGATCGCGGTGCGCGAGGTGAAGTTGAACCAGCTGGTTTCAAACACCACGCTCAGGCATTCCAGCCGCTCGAAGGCATGGCTGAGCAGCATCAGCTTGGTTTCGGAGTTGACCCCGGTGCGCTGCACCGACTCGCCATACCAGGTGTAGCCGATGCTCAGCCGCGGTACGTCCGGTTGCAGATCGTAGTAACGGGTGGTGCCGACGATCTGGTCGTTGGCATCGAACACAACGAACGGCAGCACCTTGCCTTCGGTCTGTGCCTGCAGCGCGGCCTGCACATAGCCGGTCATGGCCTTCGCATCGGGCACCTGGGTGTACCAGAGCCTGGACAGCGCGCCTTCGCCCAACGCGCCGCGCAGGCCGTCGATGTGGCTCATCTGCAGCGGTTCCAGCCGCGCATGCGTGCCGGTCAACGTGGGTACCCGGGTCCAGTCTGCGTGGTTCATCGCGCTCAGCCCTCCAGGCTCGGCGCACGCACCGCGCAGTGGTCGACATAGGTCCTGATCCGGTCGATGCCATCGGCACCGTACCAGAACACCTTCCAATGACCCTGCTTGTAGCAGCCATCGGACTCGGCGTAGTAGAAGTGGTTGATCGGGTTGCCGTTGCGCGAGCGCCAGAACAGCTGCGGGGTTTCCTCGCGCATCACGTTCCAGACCGCGCGGCCAAGCCCTTCGCCCTGCGCATCATCGAGCACGGCGAACTTGTCCAGGTACACGCCCTCGGCCTCATCGGTGAGGATCACCGCCGTGCGGTAGTTCTCGCTGACATACGCGCGCAGCAGCGTGGTCCTCTCGAAATAGTCCGGCACCAGGGTGCGGCCGAAACTGGATTCGATCAGGCCCTTCAGGCGCGGCAGGTCCAGCTCGCTCCAGGCGGTTGCACGCAGCACCTTCTCGCCCTTGCGCACCAGCGTTCCCGAGCCCTTGTGGGTGAACAGTTCCTTGGCCAGGTCGGCCGGCCGGGTGATCGACACCGACGATTCCAGCGGCAACCGGTCCAGCAGGGACTTGATCTGTTCGATCTTCACCTTCATGCCACCGTGGATCCACGGTTGCGCGATCAGGTGGTCGTACTCGGTGGACAGGTTGATCGAATCGATCACGCTGCCCTGCTCGTCCAGCAGGCCGCCGGTACCGGTCAGGAAGATGATCTTGTACGGCTGCAGCTCCTGCACCAGTTCGTTGGCGGCGAAGTCGGCATTGACGTTGAGGATCTGCCCACCGGCGGTCTCGCCCAGGCTGGTGATGACCGGGATCGAGCCGGCACGCAGGCTGGCCTCGATCGGCGCCAGGTTGACCTTCTTCACCTCGCCGACCAGGCCGTAGGTATCCAGGCCCAGATACTCCGCCTCGAACACGCCGCCGGTGATGGAGGTGGCGCGCGCACCGTTCTGCTGCAGTGCTTCAACCAGGCGCAGGTTGGATTGCTGGAACACCCGGCGCACGATCGCCAGCGCTTCCGGCGAGGTCACCCGCAGGCCGTTGACCGTCTGCTTCTCAATGCCGGCGGCCGACAGTTCCGCATCCAGCTGCGGGCCGGCGCCGTGCAGCACGATCGGGGTCAGGCCGACTTCCTGCAGGAACGACAGCGAGGAGGTCAGCGCGTCCAGATCGTCGCGCAGTACCGCGCCGCCGACCTTGACCACGGCGAAGCGCTTGGCGTCCAGCTGCGAAAAGCGCTTGAGGTACTGGCTGATCTCCTTCGCGCTGGCCATGCTCGAGAGCAGGCGCACGATGGTCTGGCGGGTCTGGCGGTGGGGCTGGAGGGCAGGAGACATTTCGGTTTCGTCACAGGCGGCGGTCGCCGCGTTGCAGTTCCGCCGCGCAGAAGCGCAGCGGCGTTGTAGGTCGATCAGGCGCCGGCGGCGATGATCCGGTGTACGGCGTCGGTGTAGCGCTGCAGCTGCTCCAGCGTCACGAACTCATCGGCAGTGTGGGCCTGGGCGATGTCGCCCGGGCCGAACACCATCGTGGTGTAGCCACCGGCCGAGAACAGCGATGCCTCGGTCCAGAAGTCCACCGCGTTGCCGATCGGCAGGTCCAGCGCGTCGGCCACGTCGCGCGCCAGCAGGCGGCGGTGCTCGGCTTCGGCGATATCCCCCGCCGGCAGGCTGGGGCCACGAAAGGTTTCGGTGAACAGCGCCGCTTCCGGTTCGGCGAAGCCGGCGAAGGTCGCCAGCAGCGCATCGATATCCATCGACGGCAGCGGCCGGAAACCAAAACGCACTTCCGCCGCCGGTGCGATCATGTTGGCCTTGATGCCACCTTCCACACGCCCGATGTTGAAGCGCAGGCCGGTCAATCCACCGAAGCGTGCCGAGGCCAGCGATTGGACATGGTCCAGCGCGCGGTTGCCCCAGCGCATCGCCTGGTGCAGCGCACTGGCGGCTGCATCCTGCTTGCCCGACGCATGGCCGGCACGGCCGGCGAACTGCATCAGTACCGAGCTGATGCCACGATGGGTGAGCACCGCCTCGCTCATGGTCGGTTCGGCCACCAGCACCGCTTCGTACGCAATGCCCCGGGCCAGGAACGCGGCGATGCAGCGCGGATCGTTGGCTTCTTCATCGCTGGAGAAAAGGAAGGCCGCGTCGCCATCACTGGCATTGGCGGCCGCCACCAGCGCCGCAGCCGCGCCCTTGATGTCACACACGCCAAGGCCGACCACGCGGTCGTCCAGGCGGCGCATCACGTGCGGGTCGGCACTCCAGTGCGGCGAGTCCGGCACGGTGTCCAGATGCACGTTGAACAGGTACTTCGGCGTGCCGCGCACGGCATACAGGCTGACCGCGCCGGCGCCATGGTCGATCACCTCCACATTGAACCCGGGCAGGTTGTCGCGCAGGTAATCGAAGATGCCACCGGTGGTGATCGCACGCGGCGGGTTGCGGGTGTCGAAGGACACCAGTGCCTGCAGGTGATCGAGCGTCTGTTCAAGCATGAATCAACAGTTCCTGTGGAATTCCGCCGGGCATGGCCCGGCATGGATATCGTGCTGCCAGCATCCGCCGGGCATGGCCCGGCGCTACCGGAATGCGTGCGCCGCGCCAACGGCGCGGGGTTGAGGTGGAATGCGTGGTCAACCGCTCAGCGGTTGACCTGCGCGTACAGGGTCGAGCTCATGCCGAACAGCTTGATGAAGCCCTCGGCCTCCTCCACGCCCCAGTCGGCCGACTGCGCATAGGTGGCGCCCTTGGTGTTGAGCAGGTGCGGCGACTTCACCGCAACGGCATCGACGCGGCCGCCACGGGTTTCCAGCACCACTTCGCCGTTGACCTTGGCCTGCGAGGACTTCAGGAAGGCTTCGATGTCCGTCTTCAGCGGGTCGTGGTAGAAGCCTTCGTACACCAGCTCCACCCACTTGCGCGCCACGTCCGGCTTGAAGCGGTTCTGCTGCTTGGTCAGCACCGCATCTTCCAGCGCGCGGTGCGCGGCCAGCAGCGAGACCAGGCCCGGTGCCTCGAACACGATGCGGCCCTTCAGGCCGATCACGGTGTCGCCGGTGTACACGCCACGGCCGACGCCGTAGGGGGCGAACAGCTTGTTGAGCTGGGCCAGGATCTGCTCACCCGGCAGTGCCTTGCCATTGAGCTCGACGGCTTCGCCTTCGACGAACTTCAGGGTGACGGTCAGCGCCTGTTCCGGCCACTCGGCGCGCGGTGCGCACCAGCCACGGGCGCCCTCGCCCGGTGCTTCCCAACGATCGATCTCGCCGCCGGACATGGTCAGACCCAGCAGGTTCTCGTTGATGGTGTAGGCCTGCTGCTTGGCGCGCACGCCGAAGCCACGCTCTTCCAGGTACTTCTGCTCGTAGGCGCGGGTCTGGGTGTGTTCCTTCTGGATCTCGCGGATCGGCGCGATGATCTGGTAGTCACCCAGGGCCTTCACTGCCAGGTCGAAGCGCACCTGGTCGTTGCCCATGCCGGTGCAGCCGTGGGCGATGATGTTGGTGCCCAGTTCGGCAGCGCGCTTGAGCGCGGCATCGACGATCAGGTAACGGTCCGACACCAGCAGCGGGTACTGGCCCTGGTAGCCCTCGCCGGCCCACACGAACGGCTTGACGAAGCCGGACCAGATGGCCGGACCGCCATCGACGGTCTGGTGGCTGGTGACACCCAGCTCGGCGGCACGCTTCTCGATGAAATCGCGCTCTTCGTCATCCACGCCGCCGGTATCGGCGAACACGGTGTGCACGTTGTAGCCGCGCTCCTGCAGGTACGGCACGCAGAAGCTGGTATCAAGGCCGCCGGAGAAGGCGAGAACGACGTCTTTGTTGCTCATGGGGGGTATGTCCTGGTAGCGCCGGGCCATGCCCGGCGGAGTGTCTGGAATGCTTGAACGACGTACGAAAATCAGCGGCCGGCAACAGCGGCCATGATCGCCTTCTGCACATGCAGGCGATTCTCGGCTTCGTTGATGGCGATGCACTGCGGCGAATCCATCACGCCGTCGGTTGCCTTCACGTTGCGGCGCAGCGGCAGGCAGTGGCTGAACACGCCGTTGTTGGTCAGGGCCATCTTCCGCTCGTCGACGATGAAGTGCTTGAACTGGTCGCGGATCGGCTTCTCCGGCTCCCAGTTGCCGAAGAACGGCAGCGCGCCCCAGCTCTTGGCGTAGACCACGTCGGCACCGGCATAGGCACTGTCGATGTCATGGCTGATCTTCAGCGAACCACCGCTCTCGGCCACGTTCTGCTCGGCCCAGCCCATGTAGCGCTCGTCGAGGATGTAGTCTGCGGTCGGGCACAGCAGCGTCACGTCCATGCCCATGCGGGTGGCGATGGTCAGCGCCGAGTTGGCCACCGCGGTGTTCAGCGGCTTGGGGTGGTAGGTCCAGGTCAGCACGTACTTCTTGCCGCGCAGGTCCTGGGTACCGAAATGCTCCTGCAGGGCCATCACGTGCGCCAGTTCCTGGCACGGATGGGTGATGGTCTCCATGTTGATCACCGGCACCGGCGAGTATCTGGCGAAACTCTCGAGCACGACGTCCTGGCGGTCGTAGGCCCAGTCGACGAACTTCGGGAACGCGCGCACGGCAATGATGTCGCAGTAGCGGCCGAGCACCTTGGCTACTTCAGCGATGTGCTCTTCGGTATCGCCGTCCATCACCGTGCCGAGGTTGAACTCGATCGGCCATGCATCCTTGCCCGGCTGCAGCACCACTGCGTGGGCACCGAGCTGGAACGCGCCCAGCTCGAAACTGGTGCGGGTGCGCATGGACGGATTGAAGAACACCAGCGCGATCGACTTGCCCTTGAGCTGGTCGCCGAGCTTGTTGCGCTTGAACAGCGCAGCCTGGGTCAGCAGCGCGTCAAGTTCGCTGCGGCTCCAGTCCTGGGTGTTCAGGAAGTGCTTGGGGGACATCATCATTCCTTGCATGAGCGGCGCCGAGGGTCGACGCGGTGGAAGGTGGAAGGGAAAACCGGAAACCAGGGTGGTGCGAAAAGGTTGCAGATGAAGCTTTCAGAACGCGGAAACGAAAAAACCCAGCCGGCGGGCTGGGTTTTTTTCGGACGAACAGCAGAAAGCTCCGGATTACCCAGCGAGAATGTGGGGTTCCGGTCGACGGGCACGCGACGTCATGCCAGTGGCCTGGCGGGCGGCGCTGCTGTCGTGCTGGAAGTCGGTGAGCTTCATTGGTCGGCAATCTTTACATGCTGCCGGGGCCGGCGCAAGAGGCCGGCGTCGCAGAATCAGGGGGTGCCGGCGGCAGCCTGCTCCGGGCCCACCCAAGGGGTGATCGAAACCCGGATCTTCAGCCGGTTGCCCGGGTCTTCCGGCAGCCGTGAACGGTACTTGGTGCCCTTGTAGACATAGTCCACGTCATAGGCGATGGGGCGGCGGAACTCGCGTCCGACAGGCACGATACGACAGTCCCGGGTCAGCATCGGGCCCGTGTTGGCCGGCGCCGGGGCGGGGGCTTCGGCCGGCAGTTCCTCCAGCACTTCCTCGTCGCTGCGCTTGAACATCGAGCGAACCGAATCCCAGAGGCGGCCGATGCGGCCCTTGTCCTCCACCGGCTCCTCGCCGGTAACGTTGACCGGGGCCAGGGTACGGGTCGAGACCGGCTCGCAGTGCTCCTCGGTGCGGGTGGCACGCAGGGTCTGGAACACCGGCTCCACGTTGAGCACCTGGGCGTAGTCGAACTTCACGTTCTCCACGATCACCACCCGGTTGCGGGGCTCGGCCTCCTGGGCCAGGACCACGGCGGGCAGCGCCGACAGGCAGGCCAGGGTCAGCAACGCGGTGGTTTTCATTGGCGAAGGGAGCAGGGACACGGCAATAGTGTAGGCAGTGGTGACCGCAAGGGGCTGAACATTACCCGTCCGCGCCGTTCCTGCCCACCCCACCCTGGCCGGCGCTGGCGTCCACCGGTGGCAACGGCCCCCCAAAGGGCCCCGACACGTTCTAAAATCACAGGCTTGTCCCCCAGTCACAGACCCATGACCCTGCGCCTGCACAACAACCTGACTCGCCAGCTCGAACCGTTCACCCCGCTCGACCCGGCCTGTCCGACCCTGTATGTGTGCGGCCCGACGGTCTACAACTACGTGCACATCGGCAACGCCCGTGGGCCGGTGGTGTTCGGGGTGCTGGCCGACCTGCTGCGACGGCGCTTCGGTGCCCTGCGCTACGCCCGCAACATCACCGACGTGGACGACAAGATCAACACCGCCGCGCGCGAGCAGGGCGTGCCGATCAGCACCATCACCGACCGTTTCGCTGCTGCCTACCGTGAAGACATGGCCGTGCTGGGCGTGGTGCCGCCGGACATCGAGCCGGAAGTGACCGCGCACATGGCGCAGATCATCGCCATGATCGAGCAGCTGGTCAGCAGCGGGCATGCCTACGCCGCCGAGGGCCACGTGCTGTTCGCCGTCGGCAGTTTCGAGGGCTACGGCAAGCTGTCGCGCCGCGATCCGGACGAGATGCTGGCCGGGGCCCGGGTCGAGGTCGCTCCGTACAAGCGCGCGCCCGGCGACTTCGTGCTGTGGAAGCCGTCCAGCGATGACCTGCCGGGCTGGGAATCGCCCTGGGGCCGCGGCCGCCCGGGCTGGCACATCGAATGCTCGGCGATGGCCGCCGCTCACCTGGGCGAGACCATCGACATCCATGCCGGCGGCGTCGACCTGCAGTTCCCGCACCACGAAAACGAGATCGCACAGAGCGAGTGCGCGCACGGCGGCAAGGTGTTCGCGCGCTTCTGGCTGCACAACGGCATGCTCAACTTCGGCGGCGCCAAGATGAGCAAGTCGATCGGCAACATCGAGCGCGTCCATGACCTGGTGCGCAGGCATGCCCCCGAGGCGCTGCGCCTGGCGTTGCTGTCGGCCCACTACCGGCAGCCGCTGGACTGGTCCGATGCGCTGATCGAACAGTCCGGCCGCACCCTCGACCGCCTGTACGGCACCCTGCGCGAGCTGGCCGACGTTGCCGCCACCGCAGTGATCCCGGCAGAGATCGAAGCGGCATTGGATGACGATCTCAATACGCCGCAGGCGCTGGCCGAAGTGGCCCGTATCGCCGGTGAAGCGCGCCGCGCCACCGATCCTGGCGAACGCGCACGGTTGAAGAGTGAACTGCTTGGCGCCGGCCTCGCGCTGGGCCTGCTGCAGGCCGATCCGGCGCAATGGTTCGGCAACGCCGCCGGCGACAGCGACGACGATGCGCGTATCCAAGGCTTGATCGATGAACGCGCCGCGGCCAAGCAGGCGCGTGATTTCGCCCGTTCCGACGCCATCCGCGACCAGCTGGCCGCCGAAGGCATCGTGCTGGAAGACACCCCGCAGGGCGTGCGCTGGTCGCGCAAGCGCGGCTGACCTGCTCTGCCCCGTGGCCGGTCCGCCGGCCACGCTCCTACTGTAGAGACTGTTGTGATCGACTCCCCGTTCCCGCTTGAATCCACCGCCGCCGAGGCACAGACGGCCATCGCCGAGGAATTCGGCTTCTTCGGCGACTGGTCCGAGCGCTACCAGTACCTGATCGACCTCGGCCGCAAGCTGCCCGCCTTTCCGGACGCGTGGAAGACAGAAGAGCACCGCCTGCTCGGCTGCCAGTCGATGGTCTGGATCGTGCCGGAAGGCAACGCGCAGTCGCTGCGCTTCCACGCCATCAGCGATTCGGCCATCGTCTCCGGCCTGATCTTCCTGGCGCTGCGCGTGTACTCCGGGCGCTCCGCGCAGGAGATCCTGGCCACCGAGCCCAGCTATATCCAGGATATCGGCCTGGCCCGCCACCTGTCGCCGACCCGCAGCAACGGCGTGGCGGCGATGCTGGCGTTCATCCGCGAGACCGCGCAGGCCCAGTTGCAGCGCGATCCGTCGTGAGCGAGCCCGCCACGGCCGAAGACACCGCGCTGGGCCTGCTGTCCCGGCCCGGTTTCGCCAGGCTGCTGGCGTATCGCATCTTCGCGATGCTGTCCTACCAGGTGGTCGCGGTCACCGTCGGTTGGCACATCTACGAAGTCACCCGCAATCCGTTCTCGCTGGGCCTGATCGGCCTGGCCGAGGTGCTGCCGTTCTTCTGCGTGGCCCCGTTCGCCGGTTACCTGGTGGATCATCTGCCGCGCCGCCGGCTGGGCATGGTTGCCTGTACCGGACTGATCGCCACCGCGTTGGTGCTGACCAGCGTGGCCAAGGGCTGGCTGCCGGTTGAGGGCGTATGGCCGATCTACGCGGCCATCGCGCTGACCGGCATGGTCCGCGCCTTCCTGTCGCCGATCTACAACGCGTTGTTCGCCCGGGTCCTGGCTCGCGAGCACTTCGCCCGTGGCGCCGGCCTTGGCGCCGTGGTGTTCCAGGCCGGCATGATCGCCGGCCCGGCACTGGGTGGCGTACTGGTCGGCTTCGGTGGCAAGGGCCTGTCCTATGCGGTGGCCACGGCCTTCGCGCTGGTGGCGATGGGCTGCCTGGCCACGCTGAAGGTGGAAGAGCCGGTGCATGCCGGCCCAGCCGCCCCGATCTTCAAGAGCATTGCCGAAGGCGCGCGCTTCGTGGTCGGCAACCGGATCATGGTCGGCGCCATGGCGCTGGACATGTTCTCGGTTCTGCTGGGTGGCGTGGTGGCGATGTTGCCGGCGTTCCTGCACGAGATCCTGCACCATGGCCCGGAGGGCCTGGGCATCCTGCGCGCGATGCCGGCGCTGGGCTCGGTGTGCGTGGGCCTGTGGTTGGCGCGCCACCCCCTGCACCGCAATGCCGGTCGGGTGCTGCTGTTCGCGGTCGCCGGTTTCGGCCTGTGCGTGATCAGCTTCGGTCTGTCCCAGCACTTCTGGCTGTCGGCGTTGATCCTGCTGTTCTATGGCGCCTTCGACGGCGTGTCGGTGGTGATCCGCTCCACCATCCTGCAGCTGGCCACGCCGGAAGAAATGCGCGGCCGGGTATCGTCGATCAACGGCATCTTCATCAGTTCGTCCAACGAACTGGGCGCGTTCTATGCCGGCACCATGGCCAAGGTGCTGGGGCTGATACCGGCGGTGGTACTGGGCGGATTCGCGGTGCTGAGCGTGGCCGGGGTCACTGCATGGAAGAACCCGACGCTGCGGAAATTGAATCTGCGCGATCTGCAGTAGAGCGGATTTCCGTGCGCACACGCGCCGGTAGCGCCGGGCCATGCCCGGCGGGCGCTTTCGGCGACCGCGGCGGAAACGCGCCGCCATCCGCGTGTCGGTGCTGCGCACCGGTGCCCTGCGCTCCTCGGTGAATCAGGGGACGGCGCGGAAAGCCAGCCGACCAACAGTCGGATCTACAGAACAGCGGCGCCTCTTCGCCCCTGGTAGAGCCAAGCCATGCTTGGCTGCTGTTGCCCTTCCATCCAATCTCCGGCTCCGGCCTGAGCCGAGCGTGGTTCGGCTCTCCAGCGACCGCGCGCAGGGAGGCGTCGAGAGCCTGCGGGTGGGCCGGGCAGGACCGTCCGCGGCATGGATGCCGCGGCCGAGCTTACAGTGATGTACTTGCAGCGTGTCCTGCCTGGCCCACCCGCAGGCTCACCCCGATACCCGCAAGGCGCTGCTCTACGCAGCCAACGCGAACCCAACAAAAAACCCGGCCGAAGCCGGGCTTTCTGCATGACATCACAACGAACCGGAATCAGTCGCCCTGCTGCTTCTGCAGGTGCTCCCAACGCTCCTGGGCGTCGATGGTGCGCTCGGCGGTCAAGCGCGCTTCAAGGCGCTCAAGGCCGATCTCTTCACCGGTGTCCACGCAGTACCCGTAATCGCCTGCTTCCAGGCGCTTGAGGGTGCTGTCGATCTTGCCGATCAGCTTGCGGTAACGGTCACGGGTGCGCAGCTCCAGCGAGTTCTCGGTTTCGCGGGTCGCGCGCTCGGCTTCATCGCCGATGTCACGCACTTCCTCACGCAGGTTCTCGATGGTCTGCTTGGACTCTTCCACCAGGTCGGCGCGCCAGTTCTGCAGGCGCTGACGGAAGTACTCCTGCTGCAGCGGGCTCATGTACTCCTCGTCCGAGGCCGGCTTGTAGCCTGCCGGCAGGATCGGGCGGCCAGTGGCCTCGTCGGTCTTGTATTCGACGACCTTGTACTTGCTGCGCGGCGCAGGTGCCGTCGAGCGGGCGGCAACGGCCACGGCGACCTTGCCCACGGGGCGGGTCACGGTCTTCGGAGCGGAATCGGATTTCACGGCGGTTTTGGCAGGCGATTTCGAAACGGGCACGGGATTCTTGGATTGCGGGGCGGTCGATGCTGCAGAAGCGGCGGCCGGGGCCGGCTTGGGGGCCGGTTTGGCTGCCGCCGCTGCCGCGGTCTTGGCCGGGACAGACTTGGCCGGGGCCGGCTTGGCAGCTGGCTTCGGTGCGGACTTCACTACAGGGGCCGGTGTCGGCTTGGCGGCCGGCGCGGCAACATTCTTGGCAGTCTTCTTGGCCGGTGCCGGCTTGGCAGCCGCCACCTTCTTTGCTGCCGGCTTGGCAGCGGGCGGGGCGGCAACCTTCTTCACCGCCGCCTTCGGCGCTGGCTTGGCTGCTGCCTTCTTCGGTGCCGGCTTGGCAGCGGCCTTCTTCACCGGCGCAGCCTTGCTGGCAACCTTCTTCACCGCCGGCGCCTTCTTGCTGGCAGCGGCAGGTTTGGCCTTGACCGGCGCAGCGGGTTTCTTCGCCGCTGCCGGCTTGCCGGATTTCACCGGCGTTTTCTTTGCGGTGGCCTTCCTGGCCGCCGGCTGTGAGGATGCTGCCTTGGTCGCCGGCTTGCTGGCCGGCTTCTTGGCAACGGGCTTGGCCGCCAACTTCTTCACAACAGGCTTGGCGGTTTTCTTGGCGGCCTTGACGGCCTTCTTTGCAGTTTTTTTAGCAGCCACGAAACGCTCTTCCTTGGATTCCCCGGGGCCCGGGAAAGCGGGCCTTTATAGCCTACCCGACCGGCAGCAGCAACCTCGGGGGCCCGCTCCATTCAGTCCAGGAGTCAACGGGGCCAAGGCGCGGTCCGACCAACACGGACCGCCTTGCGCGGTACGGAACCTGTCCGGCACCTGGAAGGGTGCCGCTAGCGGTCGCAGGCCATCTACGACATGCGACCAACGGCCCATCCTGCACAAATGCGGCCTTCATGCCAACTGGCTTAATATGACTACGTGATCTCGCGCCTGCTCATCGCCCTGCTGCGCTTCTACAAGCGCTTCATCAGCCCTCTGCTTGGGCCTCGCTGTCGTTTCGTGCCGAGCTGCTCTGAATACGCCATGGACGCCATCTCCCGGCACGGCCCGCTGCGCGGCAGCTGGCTGGCGGCGCGACGGCTGGGCCGCTGCCACCCGTTCCATCCCGGCGGCTTCGATCCAGTGCCCGACTCTCCCAACGCCCCCTCTTGCCGTTGCACAGGAAAACACTGACATGTCCTCCACGCTCATCACCAACGCCCGCCTGGTCAACGAAGGCCGCACCTTCGAAGGCGACCTGCGCATCGAGAACGACCGCATCGCGCAGATCGGCAAGGGTTTGACTCCGCGTGATGGCGAACAGGTGGTGGATGCGGCTGGGCGCTGGCTGCTGCCCGGGATGATCGACGACCAGGTGCATTTCCGCGAGCCGGGCCTGACCCACAAGGGTGACATCGCCAGCGAATCGGCCGCGGCCGTGGCCGGTGGCCTGACCAGCTTCATGGACATGCCCAACACCAACCCGCCGACCCTGGATTCGACCATCCTGGAAGCCAAGTACGAGCTGGCGCGCGGTCGTGCCTGGGCCAACTACGGTTTCTACCACGGTGCCAGCAACGACAACCTCGACGCCATCCGCGCGCTCGATCCGAAGAAGGCACCGGGCGTGAAGGTATTCATGGGCGCGTCCACCGGCAACATGCTGGTCGACAACCCCGAAACCCTGGACGCGATCTTCCGCGAGTGCCCCACCCCGATCATCACGCACTGCGAAGACACGCCGATGATCGATGCCAACCTGAAAGCGTTCCAGGAGAAGTACGGCGAAGCCCTCACCCCGGAGATGCACCCGGACATCCGTTCACGCGAAGCCTGCATCAAGTCGACGCGGCTGGCCATGTCGCTGGCGCGCAAGCATGGCACCCGCCTGCACGTGCTGCACATCTCCACCGCCGACGAACTGGCCCTGTTCGAGAAGGGCCCGCTGATCCGCGCTGACGGCAGCCGCAAGCAGATCACCGCCGAGACCTGCGTGCACTTCCTGCACTTCGCCCGCCCGGACTACGCCACCAAGGGCAACCTGATCAAGTGCAATCCGGCGATCAAGGACGTGGCCGATCGCGAGGCGATCACCGCCGCGTTGGCTGACGACGTGCTGGACGTGCTGGCCACCGACCACGCCCCGCATACCTGGGAAGAGAAGCAGAAGCCCTATGCGCAGGCGCCGTCCGGCCTGCCGCTGGTGCAGTACGCGCTGGTCGCCGCACTGGAACGCGTGCACGAAGGCAAGCTGACCCGCGAGCAGGTCGTGCAGAAATTCGCCCATGCTCCCGCCCAGCTGTTCGATGTGGAAGAGCGAGGCTTCCTGCGCGAAGGTTACTTTGCCGACCTGGTGCTGGTGGAAGACGTGCCGTTCACGGTCAAGCGCGAGGACGTGCTGTCCAAGTGCGGCTGGTCGCCGTTCGAGGGCACCACGTTCCGTTCGCGCGTGGCCTCGACCTGGGTCAACGGCCAGCTGGTCTGGGACGGCAGCACGCTGGTGGGCAAGCCCGCCGGCCAGCGCATGACCTACGACCGCTGATGCGTCCGGCACTCATGTTCGCGGCGCTGCTGCTGGCAGCGCCCCTGTTCTCCGCACCCGCGGCCCAGGCACAGGACGGCATCGGCGACCTGATCGACAGTCGCGTGGTGTTTCCGGCCAGCGCGTCGCAGGGCGCGCTGGTGATCGGCAAGGTTCCCGCCGGCAGCAGCGTGCGCTATGCAGGCCGCGACCTGCGCGTGAGCAGCTACGGCAGCGTGGTGTTCGGCATCGGTCGCGATGAGAAGGGCCCGCTGCAGGTGCAGATCCGCCGACCGGATGGCAGCAGCGAGACGGCCGCCATCGCCGTGACCGCGCGCGACTGGCCGACCGAGCGGGTGAACGGCGTACCGCCGAAGACGGTCAATCCGCCGCCGGCCATCGCCGAGCGCATCAAGCGCGAACAGGCGCAGGTCACCGCTGCGCGTGCGCGCGACGACAACCGCACCGATTTCACCCAGACCTTCATCTGGCCGGTGCAGGGCCGCATCAGCGGCCGCTTCGGCAACGCCCGCGTGTACAACGGCCAGCCCGGTGCCGGCCACTCCGGCATGGACATCGCAGTGCCGACCGGCACCCCGGTGAAGGCACCGGCGGCCGGTGTGGTGACGTTCGCTGGGCCGGACCTGTACCTGACCGGTGGCACGCTGCTGCTCGACCACGGCTTCGGCGTCAGTTCGAACTTCCTGCACCTGTCGCGCATCGACGTGAAGGTCGGTGATCGCGTCGAACAGGGCCAGGTGATCGCCGCCGTCGGCGCCACCGGCCGTGCCACCGGGCCGCACCTGCACTGGGGCATGAACTGGTTCGACACCCGCATCGATCCGCTGCTGGTGCTGGAACGGAAATAACGCACGCAGGCTCCCCGCCGGGCATGGCCCGGCGCTACCCGATCACCATGCACGGTAGCGCCGGGCCATGCCCGGCGAGCGCAGCGGCCGAATCACCATGCACGGTAGCGCCGGGTCGTGCCCGGCGAGCGCAGCGGCCGAGGGTTCAGCCGCGCGCGGCCCACCACACGCGCAGCAACGTGCGCACGGGCGTGGCTTCAATCGGCTTGCCGGCGGCCTGCGCCACCAGACGTGCACGCGCCAGGCTCGACCACACCCGGCGTGCGCGTGGACCGGGCACGCGGGTGCCCCACCCTTTCAGCAACTGCTGCGCCCAACGCTGTGCCGCGTTGCCGGCATCTTCGTCCAGCAGGCTGCGCGGAACCCCGGCCACGCCAGCGTCCTGCAGGCGCTGCGCCAGTGTCTGCAGCAGCACGGCATGGCCAGCCCCCTTGCGCGGCTTGTCGGCAAACACCACGGCCTCGACCGCAGCCACCGCGTCGGCATAGTTGCCCAGTGCGCGTTCGGCACCGGCAGCGTCCAGCGCTACGGTGCGCGCCTCGACCAGATCCGGCAGCGCCTCGGCCAGCTGCACCCACGGTGCCCGCACCGGTTCCAGCACGCGTCCCAGCGGATGCCGCGAACGCTGCGCGGCCCAGCTGCGCAGTTCCTCTCCCCACCATGCCAGCTTGGCGTCCGCCGGCAGCGGATCGCCAGCGGTGTTGAGCATGTCGTCGAATTCCTGCAGCAGCGCGAACCATGCCAGCGCGACACGGCGCTGTGGTTCGGCCACGAACGGCTCGGCCACCGACCATTCCGGCCAACGGCTGCGCCACTTGTCGAGGAAACTGTCCAGCGCGGTACTGCTCACTACGTAATTCCTTACGGCTGGGCCGGGGCTGCCGGCCGGGTCGGCCAGAGACTGGCCAGTTGCAGAAGTTCGGCATTCTCGACCAGCACGTCCGCCTGCCAGGCCAAGGGGTCGTCGCTGTGCAGCCGGTAGCCCCACAGCGCCGCTACCGACGGCATGCCGGCGGCACGCGCGGCGATGATGTCGCGCTCATCGTCGCCGACATATACGCAGTCCTCCGCTGCGATGCCGATCAGCTGCGCGGCGTGCAGCAGCGGCAACGGATGCGGCTTGCGCTCGGCCAGGGTGTCACCGCCGACCAGCACGGCGCAGCGCTGCTGCCAGTCGTACTGCGGCACGATCAGCCGCGCCAGGTATTCGGGCTTGTTGGTGACGATCCCCCACACGGTGCCGGCTTCGTCCAGCGCACCGAGCATGCCGGCGACGCCTTCGAACAGCACGGCGTGCTGGCCGATTGCGGCTTCGTAGCGCTGCAGGAACTCGGGAATCAATGCATCCCGCTCGGCTGCTTCCAGCTCAGGAAACGCGGCCGACACCATCGCCCGTGAGCCCTTGGACACCACCGGCCGCAACTGCGCCGGATCGATCGGCGCGCGACCGCGCTCGGCCAGCATCGCATCAAGGGTGGCGACGAAATCCGGAGCGCTGTCCAGCAGCGTACCGTCCAGGTCGAACAGCACCGCACGCGGGAACACGGCAGCGGTCATGGCGCCTTGACCGCGTGGGCCAGGTAGTTGATGTCGGTGCGGCTGCTCAGGCGGGCGCGGTTGCGCCACGGCTCATAGGCCATGCCGCTGACATCGGCCAGCTGCAGGTCGGCCTCGCGCAGCCAGCGCGCCAGCTCGGCCGGCCTGATGAATTCCTGGTAGTGGTGGGTGCCCTTGGGCAGCAGCCGTGCCACGTACTCGGCACCGACGATGGCCACGGCGAATGCGGCTGCGGTGCGGTTGATGGTGGACAGGAACAGATGGCCACCCGGCTTCAGCAGGCGCTTGCAGGCCTCGATGATCGCGCCCGGATCGGGCACGTGCTCGAGCATTTCCATGCAGGTCACCACATCGAAGCTGCCCGGTTGTGCGGCAGCCAGGTCCTCGGCGGCCTGCACCCGGTAGTCGACGCTGACGCCGCTCTCCAGGGCATGCAGGCGCGCAACCTTGACCAGCTCCGGTGCGAGGTCGATGGCGGTCACTTCGGCACCGGCCTGGGCCAGCGCTTCACTCAGCAGCCCGCCACCGCAGCCGATGTCGAGCACGCGTGCGCCACGCAGCGGCGCGCGGTCGGCAACGTACTGCAGGCGCACCGGATTCATTGCGTGCAGCGGCTTCTGCGGGCCATCGGCATCCCACCAGCGGTTGGCCAGCGCGGCGAACTTGTCCAGTTCGGCCTGATCGAAATTGGAAGAAGCGTGGGGGGCAGTCATGACGGTTGTCCTTGCGGCGCCTGCACTCAGGCGCGGATGTGACGGATGCGCTCGCGCCACTGGCGCGCGTTGGCGATGATGCCCGGCAGGTCCATGCCGACCAGCTCGCGCTGAACCAGCTTGGGCTTGCCGGCGATCCAGACGTCGCTGACCTGCTGCCGGCCGGTGGCGTACACCAGCTGCGACAGCACATTGTGCAGCGGCTGGGTCTCCAGCGCGGACAGATCAACGCATACCAGGTCGGCCTGCTTGCCGACCTCGATCGAGCCGATGCGCTCGCCGAAGCCCAGGGCGCGGGCGCCGCCCAGGGTGGAGGCGCGCAACGTGGTCGCCGCGTCCAGCGCGGTGGCATCATCGGCCACTGCCTTGGCCAGGATCGCCGCCGTGCGGTTCTCGCTGAACATGTCCAGGTCGTTGTTGCTGGCGCAGCCGTCGGTACCAATGGCCAGGTTCACGCCGGCGCGCTGCAGGGCGCAGGCCGGGCAGAAACCAGAGGCCAGCTTCAGGTTCGATTCCGGGCAATGCACCACGCTGACGCCGCGCTCGGCGCACAGGTGGATCTCGGCCTCGGTCAGCTGGGTCATGTGCACCGCGATCAGGCGGTCGTTGACCAGGCCGAGGCGATCCAGCCGCGCCAGCGGACGCTGGCCGTGCAGCTTGATCGAATCGGTGATTTCCTGCGCGGTTTCATGGGTATGCAGATGCACCTGCATGTCCAGCTGGTCGGACAGCATCCGCACCCGCTCGAAATTGGCATCGTTGACCGTGTACGGCGCATGCGGCGCGAACGCGGTGCCGATCAGCGGGTCGGTGCGCCACTGGTCATGCAGTTCACCGGCCTTGGCGAAGTACTCGTCGTCGGTCTTGGCCCAGGCGGTGGGGAAATCGATGATGACCGCGCCGACCAGCGCGCGGAAACCGTGCTTCTTGTAGACGGCGGCCTGCACGTCACCGAAGAAATAATTCTCGTTGGCGCAGGTGGTGCCGCCACGCAGCATCTCGGCGATGGCAAGGGTGGTGCCGTCGGCCACGAATTCGGGACCAATCACCGCCGCTTCCACCGGCCAGATGTGCTGCTGCAGCCAGGTCATCAGCGGCAGGTCGTCGGCAACGCCGCGCAGCAGGGTCATCGGGTTGTGCGTATGTGCGTTGACCAGGCCCGGCATCAGCGCCGCCTCTGGGCGGCTGACAACCTGGGTGGCGCGGAACCGCGCACGCGCTTCGGCCCGCGGCAGGATGGCCACGATCTCGCTGCCACGGATGGCCACGGCATGGTCTTCCAGCACCACCGCATGCGGCTCGATCGGAACGACATAACCGGCTTCGATGAGCAGGTCGCAGGCTTCGGGGAGGTGCGGGCTATCGCTCATGCGGGCTCACTGGCTGGGGGAAGGACCGTACGTAGCCTTGGCTCGGACCTGGCGACTGATCACCGGTCAAACGGCTACCGCTGGGCTTCTGGAAGGCAAGCCCCTGAGTCAGGGGCGGCCGCGAAGCGGCGGGGTGTGGATGCTGGTGAGTGGGGGCCCACGATCCGCCATGGCGGATCGTGGGAGCGCCAGCGCGAATGCGCCGGCGCCTACCCGGATTACTTGACGCGCGAGGAGTACTCGCCCGAACGGGTGTCGACCTTGATGATTTCATCCTGGTTGACGAACAGCGGCACGCGCACCACGGCGCCGGTTTCCAGGGTGGCCGGCTTGCCGCCGCCGCCGGAGGTGTCACCGCGGACGCCCGGATCGGTCTCGGTGATCTTCAGTTCAACGAAATTCGGCGGCTGCACGAAGATCGGCGAACCGTTGAACAGGGTCACGATGCAGGACTCCTCGCCCTTCAGCCACTTCTCGGCGCCGCCCATGCCGGCCTTGTCGGCCTGCACCTGCTCGAAGGTCTCCGGGTCCATGAAATGCCAGTACTCGCCGTCGCTGTACATGTAGTCCATGTTGGTATCGACCACATCGGCCACTTCCACGTCGTCGGTCGCCTTCATGGTCATTTCGACCGTGCGGCCCGACTTGATGAAGCGATAGCGCACGCGGGTGAAGGCCTGGCCCTTGCCCGGCTTGATGAACTCGGTCTCGGAGATGACGGCCGGTTCATTGTTGACCAGGATCTTCATCCCGTTCTTGACATCGTTCATGCCCGCAGTGGCCATGCTCAAGCTCCTCAAATGGCGAAACCGCCGCGCGTGCGGCGAGCCGGATAGAATGGAAAGCCCACCGGAACCCCGGCGGGCAACTGTTTATGTGTCCATGATAACCGCAGGCCCCCTCTCCATGCAGCTTTCCGCCTTCCCCCGGACCCAGTCGCCAGGCGCGCCCGCGCGCTGGCAACAGCTCTGGCGCCAAGCCCTGCGCGACCCGCAGGCGCTGCTGGCCCGGCTGGATCTGGATGCCGCGGCACTGGGCGTATCGGAGGCGGCCATCGCCCAGTTCGCGCTGCGCGTGCCGGAGGGTTTCGTCGCCCGCATGCGCCGTGGCGATGCCCACGATCCGCTGCTGCGGCAGGTATTGCCGATCGACGCGGAGATGCGCCCGGCGCCCGGGTTCAGCTTTGACGCGGTGGGCGACGGCGCGGCCAAGAAGGCTACCGGGGTCATCCAGAAATACCGTGGCCGGGCCCTGCTGGTGGCCACCGGCAGCTGTGCGATCAACTGCCGCTACTGCTTCCGCCGGCATTTCGACTATGGCGCCGAGAACGCCGCCAAGGGGGGCTGGCAGGAGGCCGTGGAGGCCATCGCCGCAGACCCGGACATCGATGAGGTGATCCTGTCCGGCGGCGACCCGCTGTCGCTGGCCACGCACAAGCTGGCCGAGCTGACCGATGCGCTGCGCCAGATCCCGCACATCCGCCGGTTGCGCATCCACACGCGCCTGCCGATCGTACTGCCCGAGCGCGTGGACGAGGAACTGCTGGCCTGGCTGGGCAGCCTGCCGTGGCCACTGGCGATCGTGGTCCACGCCAACCACGCCAACGAATTCGACGCCAGCGTCGATACCGCGATGGCCCGCCTGCGTGGCATCGGCGCCCAGCTGCTGAACCAGGCGGTGCTGCTGCGCGGGGTCAACGACAGCGTGCAGGCACTGCAGGACCTGAGCGAACGCAGCTTCGCCGCCGGCGTGCTGCCGTATTACCTGCACCAGTTGGACCGCGTCGAGGGCGTGGCCCACTTCGAAGTGGACGACTGCCAGGCCAAGGCCCTGATTGCCGGCCTCACTGCCCGGCTGTCCGGCTACCTGGTCCCCAAGCTGGTCCGCGAACTTCCCGGCGACCCGAGCAAGCGCCCGCTGTAGCGCCTCACGCGCCCGATTCGATCATCCGCACCACTTCGGTGGCGGTGACCGGGTGGCTCAGCCGGTAGCCCTGGCCCAGGTCGCAGCCACGCTGGGCCAGCAGCTCGAACTGTGCCTCCTGTTCGATACCCTCGGCCACCACCGTGATGCCCAGTGCGTGGGCCATGGCGATGATCGCCGTGGTCAGGGCCAGGTCGTCCGGGTCGCGCTGCATGTCGGCGACGAAACTCTTGTCGATCTTGACCCCGTCCACCGGCACCTGCCGCAGGTGGCTCAGACCGGAGAAACCGGTACCGAAGTCATCCAGCCACACCTTCACCCCGGCCCGGTGCAGGCGGTCCAGCAGCTGCGCGGCCAGCATCTCATCGCCAATCACCGCCGTCTCGGTCAGCTCCAGGTGCAGGCGCGAGGCCGGCAGGCCCGACTCCTGCAGGCACTGCGCAACCAACGCCGGCAACTCACCGCCGCGCAGCTGCCGCGGCGACACATTGACCGAGACGAACAACTCGTCACCGGCCACGCCCCGCGGCCACTGCACCGCCTCCATGCAGGCGGCACGCAGCACCTTCGGGCCGATGACCTCGATCAGGCCACTCTGCTCGGCCACCTCGATGAACACCGATGGCGGAATCGTGCCCAGCGTCGGGTGCTGCCAGCGCAGCAGCACTTCCACGCCGACCATGCGGCGGTCACGCATGCGGAAGATCGGCTGGTAGGCCAGCCGCAGCTCGCCCCGCTCCCAGGCACCGCGCAGTTCCTGCTCCATGTGCACGCGGCGCTCGACCGCGTGATCCATGGCCCGGCTGTAATAGCGATAGCAGTTCTTGCCGGCCATCTTTGCCTGGTACATCGCGATGTCGCCGTTCTTCAGCAGCGTCGTCGCGTCCGCGGCATCGTCGGGGAACAGGGTCACGCCGATCGAGGTACCCAGGAACAGCTCCCTGCCCTGCACCACCAGCGGCTTGCTCAGCTCGCGCACCAGCACTTCGGCCAGCAACCGCGCATTGGCAGCAACATCACCATCACCGATCAGGATCACGAATTCGTCGCCGCCGAACCGCGCCAGCACGGCGTCGTCGCCGCCGGCCTCGGTCACTGCGCGGCCGATGCGCTGGGCGAACTGCAGCAACGCCTCGTCGCCGGCCTCATGGCCCAGCGTGTCATTGACCCGCTTGAAATCATCGATATCGGCAAACAGCAGACCCAACCGGTGATTGGACGCACGTGCGGCCATCAATCGATGGTCCAGCGCCTCGCGGAACGCCAGGCGGTTGGTGAGCCCGGTCAGCGCGTCGGTATAGGCCATGCGCCGCACTTCGCGGTCGTGGCGGGCGATCGCATCACGCATGCGGGCAAAGCCGCGCACCAGTTCCCCGACCTCGTCATCGCGGGTGTTTTCGCGCAGCGGCGCCTGGTAGTCGCCCGCTTCGATGCGCCGGGCGGCTGCGGCCAGCTCGCGGATCGGCGCCACCAGCGTGCGCTGTACGTAGAGGATCACCACCACGCCAATCACCACCAGCAGGCCAAGCATCAGCAGCAGCCAGCCCAGATGCCGGCTTCCCATCTGCTGCAGCCGCTCACCGAGGGTCGCGTTGGCCGCCTGCTCACGCTGCAGGACTTCATCCAGTGCCATGCCGACGCGGACACCGCCGATGCGCTGATTACCCATCCTGATCGGCATCGCGTTGTCGAGCACCGTGGGCGACTGCTGCACCACCAGTGATTGTGCGGCAACCGCCCCGGACGCCAGCGGATCGGTCATCGGCCGCCCGGATCCGGGAACCGTGGCCGAGCCGTCGTGGACCAACCGCCCGCGGTCGTCGAACACCAGTACGTAGCGCACCACCGGCTGCCGCGAAATGCTGCGCACCAGCGCCCCGACCTGGTCCAGGTCGTTGTTGTGGAGCGGAGCGGCAAGCGCATCGGACAGCTCGCGCACCATGGCCTCGCCACGGCTGCGCACGCTGCGGTCGAACAGTTCGTGGATGACGCCGTTGCTGAGCGACCTCACCTCGCCCTGCATCGCAGCCTGCCGCCCCAGCAGCACGGCCAGGATTGCCACCACCACCAGCATCGCCCCGCCCATCGCAAGCAGGAACCGGGCCTGCATCCCCGAGCCGAGCAACTTCATTCCACTTCCATCCGCACGCGCTTCGACCCTTGTTTCAAATCATCCCGCCACGGCTGCGCATGCGCATCGACGCGGCGGAAACCGGAAGCCCCCAACAACCCCTGCAACGCACGCTGCACCCGCCGAAGACAGGCGACACGCGGCAACCCGGCGGACACCCGGCCTGATACCCCCGGCGCCGGTCCGGCACCCGGCCGGTCCACACTGCCAAGCGCATGATCCTGCGTCATCGGGAGTTGCCCCTCATCGCTGCCCAACGCCCCTTCTGTGAACCGGGCGCAGCATGCGCCGTCCCGGCCAGCAGGGCCAAGGCCAGGCGCAGCAGTTCCCCCTGCATTGCCCTACGCAGACCCGACACAAGCATCATCCCCCGGGGTATCCGGACAGACTACCCGAAAAAATGAGAACGTCGTCAGCTGTCCTTGCCGTTCTTCTGCGCCAAGCGCGCCATGCGCTGGGTATCGGCCAGGATGCCGCGCAGCAGGCGCACTTCCTGCTCGCTGGGCTCGCTACGCAGGAACAGGCGACGCAGTTTGCGCATCGCCGACTCCGGCGCGCGTCCCTTGTGGAAATCGATCTCGTCCAGGGTGTCGCCCAACTGCGCGAAGAAGCTCTCCAGCTGATCATGGCTGGCGGTCTGTTCGCGGCTGTCCGGCTCAGTGGCGGCCACCGGCTGCGCGCCAAGCAGCTGCATGCGCACTTCATAGGCCAGCACCTGCACTGCGGCGGCCAGGTTGAGCGAGCTGAACTCCGGGTCGGACGGAATATGCACGGCGGCATGGCACAGCTGCAGCTCCTCGTTGGTCAGGCCGGTGCGCTCACGGCCGAACACCAGCGCCACCTCGGCGCCCTCGCTGGCCTTGGCCACTGCGCGGGTTGCGGCATCTGCCGGCAGCAACTCCTCCAGCTGGACCCGGCGCGCACGCGCGGTGCACCCCAGCACGAACCGGCAGTCGGCCACGGCTTCGGCCAGGGTGGCCACCACCGGCGCGTCGCCGAGCACGTCCTCGGCGCCGGCCGAGCGCCGGAAGGCCTCTTCATCAAGCGGCTTCTCCGGCGCCACCAGGACCAGGCGGGCCAGGCCCATGGTCTTCAGGGCACGGGCGGCGGCCCCCATGTTGCCGGGGTGTTGGGTACCGACCAGGACGAATCGGAGGCGGGTGGCAGCGGGAAACTGGGACATGAACAGGGAAAGGGTCGAGCTGGACGAAGACCAATGGTAAACTGTGCGGCCGGCCACTGCGCCGGACCTGCTCTTTTCCCCCGCCAGCCCTTCTCTTCTGCCCTTCCGGGAGCCCATGCCATGCAGAAACCCGCCGTCACCGTCATGGTCAAGGCCGCCCGCCTCGCCGGCAACGTCCTCTTGCGCAACATCAACAAGCTCGAGGCACTGAATGTAGTCCAGAAGGGCCGCATGGACTACGCCAGCGAAGTCGATGCGGACGCGGAAAAGGTGATCGTCAAGGAACTCAAGCGCGCCTACCCCGAGTACGGCATCTTCGGTGAAGAAGGTGGCGTGCAGAGCGAGCGTCGCCACATGTGGGTCATCGACCCGCTGGACGGCACCAGCAACTACCTGCGCGGCGTACCGCACTACTGCGTGTCGATCGCCCTGGTCGAGAACGGCGAGCCGACCGACGCGGTGATCTTCGACCCGCTGCGCAATGAACTGTTCACCGCCAGCCGTGGTGCCGGCGCCGTGCTCAACGACCGCCGCATCCGCGTGGCCGACCGCAAGGATCTGGAAGGCACCATGATCCACACCGGTTTCGCCCCGCGCGAGCGTGCCCGCGCCAGCGCGCAACTGAAGTCGCTGGACGCCCTGCTGGTGCACGCCGAGGACATCCGTCGCTCGGGTTCGGCCGCGCTGGATCTGGCCTACGTGGCCTGTGGCCGTGCCGATGCCTACTTCGAAGCCGGCGTGAAGGCCTGGGATATCGCGGCCGGCGTGCTGCTGGTGCGCGAAGCCGGTGGCAAGGTCTGCGACTTCAAGGGCGCGACCCCGGCCCGCATGGACAACCGTGGCCCGGACACCCAGCAGATCGTGGCCGGCAACCTGAAGGTGGCCGAGTCGCTGCAGAAGGTGCTGGTCAACACCGGTTACGCTGCCGAGTTCGACGCGAAGTTCTGATTTCGGGCGTAAAAGCGGTTCATGGAGACGGCACCTGCGAAGGTGCCGTTTTCGTTTTTGCGCCCACGCGTCGGTAGCGCCGGGCCATGCCCGGCGGATCATTTCCGCGACCCCGGAGGGGCGTCACTTTCTTTGCTCGTGCAAAGAAAGTAACCAAAAGAAACGCGCCGCCGGCCGCGAGCCGTCGCTACGCGCCGGTGCCCTGCGCTTCTCGGCGAATCAGGGGACGGCGCCGAACTCGCTGCGCTCAGACATCGGCGCCTCTTCGCCCCTGATTCCCCTGCGATGCTCGGCTCGCTCAAGGCGGGCCGGAAGATCAAGATCAACGGCAAGAGCATCCACGCATGGCGTGGATCTACTGGGTGCAGCTGTGGCATTTGACCTTGAGTCCGCCTTGAGCGAGCCGAGCACCGCAGGTCCGGCGAGGGCGAAGAGGTGCGGGTGTCTGAGCGCAGCGAGTTCCCGCACCGTCCCTCGGCGGACCGAGGAGCGCAGGGCACCGGCGTGCGCAGCACGTCGGCTCGCGGCCGGCGGCGTGTTTCTTTGGTTACTTTCTTTGCACGAGCAAAGAAAGTGACGCCCCTCCGCGGTCGCGGAAACGATCCGCCGGGCATGGCCCGGCGCTACCGACGCGTGAGCGCGCAAACAAAAACGCCCGGCGCCAGGCCAGGCGTTCCTGCACTTCTCTACACGCGGAGGCTTACGCCACCGTCGACGCCCGCAGCGCGGCGATGCGCTCTTCCAGCGGCGGGTGGCTCATGAACAGCTTCTTCGCCGTCGAACCGGCAATACCGAACGCGGCGATCTGCGTCGGCAGGGTGCTCTGGCCGTGGTTGAGCTGCAGCCGCTCCAGCGCCGAGATCATCTTCTGACGGCCGGCCAGCGATGCACCGCCGGCGTCGGCACGGAATTCGCGGTGGCGCGAGAACCACATCGAGATCATCGTGGCGAACAGGCCGAACACCATCTCCAGCACGAACACGATGATGTAGTAGGCAAAGCCGCGGCCGCCGCCTTCGCGGTTGCCCGACAGCGCGCTGTCGATCACCCCGCCGACCACGCGGGCCAACACGATCACGAAGGTGTTCAGCACGCCCTGCAGCAGTGCCATGGTGATCATGTCACCGTTGGCGACGTGGGCGATCTCGTGGCCGAGCACGGCTTCGGCTTCGTCCTCGCTCATGTTGTGCAGCAGGCCGGTGGACACCGCCACCAGCGCGTTGTTGCGGTTGGCACCGGTGGCGAAGGCGTTGATCTCCGGGCCGTCATACACCGCCACTTCCGGCATGCCGATACCGGCTGCCTTGGCCTGGCGCTCGACGGTGGCCAGCAGCCAGCGCTCGGTCTGGTTGCGCGGCTCGGTGATCACCACCGCACCGGTGGAGCGCTTGGCCATCCACTTGGACAGCAGCAGCGAGATGAGCGAACCACCAAAACCGAAGATGGCAGCCATGACCAGCAGGCCGCTCATCCGGCTGGGGTCGACCCCTATCAGCGACATCACGATGCTGGCGAGGATCAGCACGGCAAAGTTCGTGGCCAGGAACAGCGCAATACGGGTGAACATGGGAATTTCCGGCTTGGAAGGGGTTGATATCCGTCAATCTGCGGTGCAGTCAGCTTGAATTCAAGCGCCAACCTGACCGACGATTCAGCCTGCATGACCTCCTCCCTTCCCTGCGGCCGCTTCGCGCCCTCGCCCACCGGCCTGCTGCATCCCGGCTCGCTGCTTGCCGCCTTCGGCAGCTGGCTGCTTGCGCGCCACCATGGCGGCCTGTGGCGGTTGCGCATCGAAGACGTTGATCCACCCCGCACGGTGGCCGGCGCCGCACAGGCGCAACTGCAGGCGCTGGCCGCGTTCGGCTTGCTTCATGACGGGCCGGTGATCTGGCAGAGCGCGCGTGGCGACGCCTACCAGACGGCGCTGGACCGCCTGTTGGCCGATGGCCACGCGTTCGTCTGCCACTGCAGTCGGAGCGACCTGGCGGCCAATGGAGGCATCCACCATCGCTGCGTCGCGCGGCAGGCACGAGCGGACCCGGCCGTCCGCTTCCGCGTGCCGCCCGGCAGCATCGTGCGCTTCGAGGATGGCCTGCGCGGCCCGCAGCAACAGGATGTCCATGCCGAGGTCGGTGACTTCGTACTGCGCCGCGCCGACGGCTGCTGGGCCTACCAGTTGGCGGTGGTCGTCGACGATGCCGCGCAGGGCGTGAACGAAGTCGTGCGCGGCGCCGACCTGCTCGATTCCACCGCCCGGCAGATCCTGCTGCAGCAGGCGCTGGACCTGCCGACGCCGCGCTACTGGCACCTGCCGCTGCTGCTGGATGCGCCGGGCCACAAACTGTCCAAGTCACTGGCCGCGCTGCCGGTGGATGCCGGCGCGCCGGTACCGGTGCTGCGCCGGTTATGGGTACTGCTGGGCCAGCCGGGCACCGCACTGGACGGCATCGACGACCGCGACGCGCTGTTGGCCGCCGCGCAGCGCAGCTTCAACCCCGGCCTGCTGCCGCGCGCGGACATTCTGCTGCCGGCCGGCGCACTTTCCGCGCCGATGTTGCAGAATCCCCCTTCCCCCACCTGACATCCGGACAGCTTTCCATGACATCTCGCGTCGCACTGGTCACCGGCGGAACCGGCGGCATCGGTACCGCCATCTGCCAACGCCTGGCCGACCAGGGCCACCGGGTCGCCACCAACTACCGCGATGAGACCAAGGCCCGCGCCTGGCAGCAGGCGATGACCGAACGCGGCTACCACGTGGCGATCTTCCCGGGCGATGTCTCCGACTCTGCCAGCGCCGAAGGCCTGGTCCGCGCGGTCGAGGCCGAGCTGGGTCCGGTCGAGATCCTGGTCAACAACGCCGGCATCACCCGCGACACCACCTTCCACCGCATGCGCGCGGAGCAGTGGCATGATGTGATCAACACCAACCTCAATTCGGTGTTCAACGTCACCCGCCCGGTCATCGAGGGCATGCGCCGGCGCGGCTGGGGCCGGGTCATCCAGATCAGCTCGATCAACGGCCTGAAGGGCCAGTACGGGCAGGCCAACTACGCCGCCGCCAAGGCCGGCATGCATGGCTTCACCATCTCGCTGGCGCGCGAGAATGCAGGCTTCGGCATCACCGTGAACACGATCTCACCCGGTTACGTGGCCACCGACATGGTGATGGCGGTGCCCGAGGACGTGCGCGCCAAGATCATCGCCGACATTCCCACCGGGCGCCTGGGCAAGCCGGAAGAAATCGCCTATGGCGTGTCCTTCCTGGTGGCCGAAGAGGCCTCGTGGATCACCGGCAGCAACCTGGACATCAACGGCGGTCACCATATGGGGTGGTAAGCGGCCCCAGGGCTTCAAAGCCCGTGCTGCACCCTGCCGTTGGTCATGCTGCGCAGCACGCAAAGCCTTGCTGCGCAACATTCCGGCGACGGAAAGCCAAGCCTGGCGGGGGCTGGGGCGGTTGCAACCGCTGCTGCACTGCGCCATGCTGCGCGTCTACTGTGACGAGTACCGCTTCATGGCTGCGACCCGCATCATCAAGAAGTATCCGAACCGCCGTCTGTACGACACCGAGATCTCCAGCTACATCACCATCGAGGACGTGCGCCAGCTGATCCTCGACGGCGAAGACTTCGAAGTCCGCGACGCCAAGAGCGGCGACGACCTGACCCGATCGGTCCTGCTGCAGATCATCGCCGACCAGGAGCAGGACGGTGAACCGATGCTCTCCACCCAGCTGCTGAGCCAGCTGATCCGCTTCTACGGCGATTCCCTGCAGGGCTTCATGGGCAACTACCTGGAGCGCAGCATGCAGGTCTTCCTCGACCAGCAGCAACAGTTCCGCCAGCAGATGGGCAACCTGCTGGGGCAGACGCCGTGGGCGATGATGAACCAGCTGACCGAGCGCAACCTGGAGTTGTGGCAGGAATTCCAGCGCAACATGGGCAGCGGTTTCGGTGGCCCGCGTCCGGGTGGCACCGGAACGGGCACCGGCGCCGGTACGGCCGGCAAGCCGAACGATCCGACCGGCGGCACCGGCACCGGCGGCAAGACCCGCCGCTGAGGCCCCTGCCCCCGCGGATACGATAACGGCGCGCCATGGGCGCGCCGTTCTGTTTCGAACGCCTCCACGCGGGGCGTGGTCCTACTTCCTGCAGCCCTTGCAGACCCGCTCGACCTTGTACCCCTTGGCCCGCAGCTTCTCGACCACACCGTCGTTGCCCAGCAGGTGCAGCCCGCCCACCACCACCAGCGTGCCGCCCTGCCCGGCCTGCAGGTACGGCAGCAGCTTGGGCACCCACGCATCGTTGCGGTTGGTATTGATGCGCTGGTACAGCTGCGGATACTTCTGGCGCATCTCCACGCCCATCCGGCTCCACAGCAGGCGATCGTCGCCGCGGCGCCAGGCCTCATGCAGCATCTGCGCCTGGGCGTCCCCCTTGCCCGCTTCGTCCAGCGCCTCGGACAGCATCTGCCGCTGCTCCTGCACGCTCATGCCATCAAGCAGGTTGATCTGGCTGGACATGTCTTCTAGGCCTGCGGTCTTCTTGCCGGCCTTCTGCGCCCGTTGCATGAAGTGCCGGTCCAGCCCCAGCTCCGGGTCCAGGCCCAGCTTCTGCATCTGCCCGACGGTGATGGTCAGGCCGACGAACCAGGCTTTCATGCCCTGCAACTGCGCCAATGGCAATTTGTTCTGCGTCGCATAGGCCTGCAGCTTCTGCCAGGTCGGCGCATCCAGGTCACGCTTGAGTTCGCTGCCGTCCTTGCGGGTAGCCACCTGCACCATCTGGCTGGCCATCTGCGGCGACTGCAGTTCCTCAGGGGTCACTTCGAACAGCACACGCTGCGAGGCTTCGAATGCCTGCTCGACCTCGGTCGACAGTGGATAGTCCTGCGGCTTCAACAGGTGGAAGGAACCCAGCAGGTACAGGCGTGCATCTCCCTGCCCGGTGACCTTCCACAGCAGCGGCACCGGCGGCTTGCCGGCCGTGGCTTCGGCCGGCGCATCGCGCGCGACGGCCAACGGACCGATGGCGCAGGCAGCGAGAAAAACGACACTGCGCAACAACAGTTTCATCAACATGTTCAACCCTCTCCTTCAGGCAGGTGATACGTCTTCTCACCCGCTTCCACGCGCAGGTCCAGGCGGTTTTCCGGCGGTGCCAACGGACAGGTCGCATAGGCGGTGAACGCGCACGGTGGGTTGTGGGCATGGTTGAAGTCGATCGTCACGTGGCCGTCGGCCGTGGGCGCATCGGTATCCAGATAGCGGCCGGCAGGGTAGCTGCCGTGGCCACTGGTACGGTCGGCAAAGATCAGGAACAGCGGCTGCCCCGGTTCGCCGATCGCTTCCAGCCGCCAGCTGCGGCCGTCGCGATCGAATTCCACGGCACCGGCGTTGGGCATCTCGGTGGTCAGGCCGGTGATGTCCACGATCGGCAGGGTCTTGCCTGGCGGATGCGCGATGAAGCGCGCCTGCACCTGCCATTGCGGGCCACCGGGCCAGTACTGCAGGCCGGCGAAATCGCGGCGCGCCGGTGCATCGGCATGCTTGACCCGCAGTGCGTCACGCGGGCCGCGACGGATCAGGCTGAGCTGGCCCTTGCCACCATCGAAGGCCAGCAGGGTCGGCTGCGGATCCTTGTCGGTATCCATGCGCACACGCCCGCGCACGGGCTGTCCATCAAGGGTGACATCCGTGCCGGACTCCGGCGTGAACCACCACTGGTCGCCGTCACGGCGCAGCAGGCCCAGCTTGGCCGGCCCCACCGCCAGGCGGATGCCGCTGGTGTCGCCACTGCCGACGAAGTGCGATCGGTTCTGCAACCAGTGCAGCCCCACCAGCGCGGTCCAGCCGTCGGGCCGGGTCAGGTCCTGGTAGCGCAGCACCCGCCATTGCTGTTGCTGCGCGGCGAAGGCCGGATCCTCAACGGCGGCCGGTGCCGGCGTGGGTGCCGGGCTGCAGGCCACCAACAACAGGGCCGCCAGCAGGCTGCCCATTCGGCAAAATCGCATCGGTGCTCCCCTCAACGTCCGCGCAGGAACCAGCGGTCGATCTCCGCCAGCGAAAAACGGGCCCAGGTCGGCCGGCCGTGGTTGCACTGGCCGGACCGTTCGGTGATTTCCATGTCGCGCAGCAGCGCGTTCATTTCCGGCACGGTCAGGCGCCGGTTCGCACGCACCGCGCCATGGCAGGCCATGGTCGACAGCAGCTCATCGCGCGCTGTGGCGATGCGACGGCTCTGGCCGTGCTCGCGCAGGTCGGTCAGCACATCGCGCAGCAGGCCTTCGGGCTCGGCATGGGCCAGCAGCGCCGGGATGCTGCGCACGTGCAGCGCGCCCGGTCCGGCACGGGTGATCTCGAACCCGAGCGCAGCCAGCGTATCGGCCTCCGCCTCGGCGGTATCGGCCTCGCGCTCGCCCACCGCCAGGGTGATCGGCACCAGCAGCGGCTGCGACTGCAGGCCGATGCCATCGTGCGCATTCTTCAACCGCTCGTAGCCGATGCGTTCGTGCGCCGCATGCATGTCCACCACGATCAGGCCTTCGGCGTTCTCGGCCAGGATGTAGATGCCATGCAGCTGGGCAACGGCGTAACCCAGCGGAGGTACGCCGGCGTCGGCACTGGTGACCGGCAATCCGTTCTCCATCGGCATCGGCGGCACTGCCGCACCGCGCTCGGCACCCGCTGGCGACGCATACAACGCAGCATAGGCGGCGGGTGCGTCGGCCACCTGCAGGCCCAGCGGCTGCTGCGGGCGCCAGCCAGAGAAGCCGCCACCGCCGCCGCCCTGCCCGGCACCGGGCGCCGGGCCGCGCACGTAGCCGAAGCTGGACGCCGTCGCGCCCGGCATCGCCGCCGCAGGGTCGCCTGCGGCCGGATGCGCCGCGCCGGCACCGATCTCCTGCGCGGTCATGCCGGCACGGGTGTCGGCCAGTGCATCCTTCAGGGTGCGGTAGACGAAGTCATGCACCAGCCGCGAATCGCGGAAGCGCACCTCATGCTTGGCCGGATGCACGTTCACATCAACGCGCGTCGGGTCCAGCTCCAGGAACAGCACATACGCTGGCTGGCGGCCGTGGTACAGCACGTCGCCGTAGGCCATCTTCACCGCGTGGGCGACGCTGCGGTCACGTACCGAACGGCCGTTGACGTACAGGTACTGCTGGTCGGTGCTGGCGCGCGAATAGTGCGGCTGCGCGATCCAGCCATGCAGGCGCAGGCCGGCACTGCTGTGGTCCACGCGCACGGCCTGGTTGGCGAAGTCCTCGCCCAGGGTCTCGGCCAGGCGCACGTCCGAATACAGGTCGCCCGGCTTGTAGCGACGCGAGGCCTTGCCGTTGTGCGAGACGCGCAGCTCGACATCGGGACGGGCCAGCGCCAACGAACGCAGCCACTCTTCGATATGCCCCAGTTCGGTGCGCTCGGCGCGCAGGAACTTGCGCCGCGCCGGCACGTTGTAGAACAGCTCGCGCACTTCCACCGTGGTGCCGGGCGCATGCGCGCGCGGGGTCACCTCGCCGATCTTGCCGCCTTCGATCTGCAGTGCCGAACCGTGCTCATCATGGGCACGCCGCGAGGCCAGGGTGAAACGACTGACCGAGGCGATCGACGGCAGCGCTTCGCCACGGAAACCGAGCGTGGCCACTGCTTCCAGCTCATCCAGGTTGGCGATCTTGCTGGTGGCGTGCCGCGAAACCGCCAGCGGCAACTGTTCTGCGGCAATGCCGCTGCCGTTGTCGCGGATGCGGATCAGGCGCACACCGCCTTCTTCCAGCTCGATATCGACGCGGCTGGCGCCGGCATCGATCGCATTCTCTACCAGTTCCTTGACCACCGATGCGGGTCGTTCGACCACTTCACCGGCGGCAATCTGGTTGATCAGGATTTCCGGCAGCGGCCGGATCGGACGCGGATCGGGCGCGTTCATGGGCAGGCAAGGCAGGCAGACGTCATGCCACGATGATAGCGGAGCGGCGCCAAGGAGAGTCGAGATCCACCGTACGCGGCGCCAGCCAGCCAGGCGTGGCCTGGCTCCAGCGGACGCGGGCGATCCAGCGGGTTACTTGCTGCCGCCCGCCACGGTGCTTGCAGCGTCGATTTCGGCCTGCGCGCGCGCGGCGTACAACGTGCCCGGCGGCGGTTGGCGGCTGAAGAAGGTGTGCACGCCATCCAGCACCGCACCGGCGACCTTGCGCTGGTACGCGGGGTCGATCAGGCGGCGCTCTTCGTCCGGGTTGGAGATGAACGCGGTTTCCACCAGCATCGCCGGCATGTCCGAGGTCCGCAGCACGGCGAAGTTGGCGCGCTCGATGTTGGGCTTGTGGTTGTTGCCGATACGCTTCAGTCCGCCCAGCACGTGCCCGGCTGCGTCCTCGGAGGATTTCATGTAGCCGCTCTGGGCCAGGTCCAACAGGACGTTGGCCAGCGTGCCTTCGGTCTGCTGCAGGCGTACGCCACCAACCAGATCGGCCGCGTTTTCCTTGTCCGCCAGCCAGCGTGCACGCTGCGAAGACGCGCCCTTGGTCGACAGCACATACACCGACGAACCGGTGGCCGAGCGGTTTTCGGCGGCGTCGGCATGGATCGAAATGAAGATGTCGGCCTTGTTCGCACGCGCCTTCTGCGCACGCATCGGCAGCGGGATGAACACATCGCTGTCGCGGGTGAGGAAGGCTTTCAGGCCAGGCGTGGCGTTGACCTGGCGAGCCAGTTCACGCGCCACCGCCAGGGTGACATCCTTCTCGCGCTTGCCGGTCGGGCCGATGGCGCCCGGATCCTGACCGCCATGGCCCGGATCGATCGCCACCACCAGGTGACGCATGCCCGGCTGCATGCGGATGCGCGAGGCATCGCTGGGCATGGTCGGACGCGGCGACTCGGTCGGCGCAACAGGTGTCGGCACCGGCTTGGGCTGGGTGGCCACAACTGCAGTGGTGGCCTGACCAGCCAGGATGGCTGCCGGCGACGACGTCGGGGTGCTGCTGGCGGTGGTACCTGCTGCCGCCATCTGCACCGGGGTGGTGCTCGGCGCCGGCGTCGGCGCGGCGGGTGCCGCTGCGCTGGCACTGGCCTGCTGCTGGACCTGCGCGGTCAACAGCGCAGTGGCTCGCGCGGCATCACCACGGGACTGCGCGGTTTGTGCAGGGGTCGGGACCGGGACCGCAGCCGGACTCACCGAAGATGCCGCTGGCGGCTGCGTCGGCGCAGGCGTCGGCGCGGGGCGACTGGCGGCCACGGCCGGGCCATCGCCCGGCCACTCGATCACCAGCTTGGATTCATTGCCTTCGCGCTGCATCTGCGGGCGGAAGGGGGCGACCGTCTCGGCCAGGTCGAATACGACACGGAAAGTGCCCGGCACCGGCTGCCCGGTACGCACCGCAGTCACCACACCCTGCGGCGACGGCATCTTCAGGTTACGCACCGCGCTGGAATCGGGGAAATCGACCACCAGCCGGTTCGGGCCGGCCAGCGACAGGGTCTTGTAGCCACCACTGCCGACCAGGGCGATTTCCGCGCGGGTTCCGGTCGCACCGGTATTGAGCAGCACCTGGCGGACCTCACCGGCCCACGCACTGACGCTCGCCAGACCAAGTCCGACGGCGGCACAGATGGCAATGAGTCGATTCCCCGGGCGCATGACTCAGGATTCAATCACCGCACTGAACGGAATGCAACACCTTTTTCCTTAATAATCCGTAACCTGCCGGTGTTTGTTCTCGTCAGCCGACAGAAAGGGCCTGCAAGTCGCCACCTTCGGGAAGCCGCTGCAGCCATTCACGTCCCGTGTCGCTGATGCCAGTGAGACGCACGCGACGCCCCTGACCTTCAATCTCCAGTGCGACCACCAGATCGGTTGGCGGCAGCGCACCGGCACCGCGCTCTGGCCATTCGACCAGCCACAGCACGGCACTGCCCTCGTCCAGCCCGAGGAAATCCAGCTCGCCGGCCTGGCCGATGCGATACAGGTCCATGTGCCAAGCCTCGCCGCCACTGGACAACGGATAGCGCTCGACCAGGGTATAGGTGGGGCTGCGGATCGCCCCCTGCACGCCCAGCGCCCGCAGCAGCGCGCGCGCCGTGGTCGATTTGCCGGCGCCAAGATCACCGCGCAGCTCTACCAGCGCTTGCGGCGGACGGGTGGCTGCCAGCCATTGCCCCAGCAGTTCGGTGGCGTTGCTGTCAGCAAGGAAGAATTCGGTCATCGGGAACGTTCCGGGTTGGCCAGCCGCCGCAGGGGCGCCAGCAGATCAGTGGGAAGCAGGCCGCGGGCACCGTCGGCAGCGGCGACATCGCCGGCCAGGGCATGCAGCAGCGCACCGCCTGCTGCCGCATCGAACGCAGGCAGGCCCTGCGCGCGCAGGCTGGCGATGATGCCGGTCAACAGGTCGCCCATGCCACCCACCGCCATTCCCGGGTTGCCGGCCGCAATCAGTCGCGGTGCGTGGCCGTGCGCGGCGACGATGCTGCCCGCCCCCTTCAGCACCACCACTGCGTGATAGCGCTCGGCCAGCGCCTGCGCGCTGGCATAGCGATCGGCCTGGACTGCCGCCGTGGTGGTTTCCAGCAGGCGCGCGGCTTCGCCGGGGTGCGGGGTCAGGATCGCATCGGGCAGCGCATGCGCATCCTGCGCCAGCAGGTTCAGCGCATCGGCGTCGATCACCAGCGGCAGGCCCGACTGCAGCACACGCGCATACAGCGCGCGCGCCCATTCGTCCTGGCCCAGGCCCGGGCCGATCGCCACCACCCTGGCTTTTGCCAGCAACGCCGGCAGCGCTGAGCCATCTTCCAGCGCGTGCGTCATCGCTTCAGGCAACCTCGCCAGCAGCGGGCCGACATGATCGCGGCGGGTGCCGATGCTCAGCAGGCCCGCGCCAGCGCGCAGCGCAGCTTCGGCGGCCATCGCGATGGCACCGCCGCTGCCATGGTTGCCGCCCACGCACAGCACGTGGCCGGATTCACCCTTGTGGCTGTTGGCACGGCGCGGCGGCAGCAGATCCGGCAGGCGCGACTGCGTCCAGCACTCTGCAGCAGCGACGACACCCTGCCAGGCCGCATCGGCCAGCGCCAGTGGTGCCAGGTGCCTGCGCCCGGTGTATTCCAGTGCGTCGCCGGTGTACAGGCCGCGGTGGGCGACGATGAACTGCACTGTCAGGGCCGCGCGTACGGCTGCGCCCGGTACGCAGCCATGGTCGGCGTCGACACCGCTGGGTACGTCCAACGCCAACACCGGCGCCTGCTGCGCGTTCAGCGCCTCGATCAAGGCCAGCGCCGCGCCCTCTGGTGCCCGGGAGAAGCCAAGGCCGAACAGGGCATCGACCCATAGATCGGCCTGGGCCAGTTCGCCGTTGAAATCAGTGACGGTGCCGCCCGCGGACCTGAAATCGGCTGCGGCGCGCTGCGCCAACGCCGTGGAAGGTGGGCTGCCCGGCAGCGCGATCAGCTGCACCTGCCGCCCGGCCTGCAGCGCATGACAGGCCAGCACATAGCCATCGCCGCCATTGTTGCCGCTGCCAACCACCACGCCGATCCGCCGCGCCTGCGGCCAGTGCTGCAGCAGGCTCTGCCAGGCCGCCTGGCCCGCCTGGGCCATCAGGCCCCAGCCACCATCGCCCGCCAGCGCGGAGGCCTGGGCATCGAGTGTGCGTGCGGCACGGGAATCGAACAGATCGGCGAGGTTGGCCATGCGGGGATTTTATACTGGTGCACATGTCCCCCGTCCCTGCCCCCCTCGATCCGGCCCTGGCCGTACTGCGCATCCGCGATCTGGCGCGCGCGCATGGCTTCCAGCGCTGCGGCATCGCCGGCATCGAACTGGGCGAGGACGAGGCGCACCTGGCCGACTGGCTGGGCCAGGGCCTGTACGGCACGATGGACTGGATGGCACGCCACGGCACCCTGCGCGCGCGCCCGGCTGAGCTGCTGCCCGGCACCGTGCGGGTGATCTCGGTGGGCATGGACTACAGCCACAGGGACGACACCGAAGCGTGGGCGACCCTGGCCGATCCGGGGCGCGCCTACGTCGCCCGCTACGCGCTCGGCCGCGATTACCACAAGCTGATGCGCAACCGCCTGCAGAAGCTGGCCACGCAGATCAACGATGAAGTGGCGCCGCTGGGCTACCGCGTCTTCGTCGATTCGGCGCCAGTGCTGGAACGCGCGCTGGCACGCAACGCGGGGCTGGGCTGGATCGGCAAGCACACCTGCCTGATCGACCGCCACGGCGGCTCGTGGTTCTTTATCGGCGAGATCTACATCGACCTGCCGCTGCCGATCGACACGCCGGCCAGCGCGCACTGCGGCACCTGCACGCGCTGCATCGACGTCTGCCCGACCCAGGCCATCACCGCCCCGCAGCGGCTGGATGCGCGCCGCTGCATCTCCTACCTGACCATCGAGCATGACGGTGCGATTCCCGTGGAGATGCGACCGCTGATCGGCAACCGCATCTATGGCTGCGACGACTGCCAGCTGGTCTGCCCCTGGAACAAGTTCGCCAAGCGCACCGACGAAGCTGACTTCCGCGCCCGCAACAACCTGGACACCGCACGCCTGGACCAGTTGTTCGCCTGGGACGAAGCTGAATTCCTGCGCCGTACCGAAGGCAGCCCGATCCGCCGCAGTGGCCATGAGCGCTGGCTGCGCAACATCTCCGTGGCACTGGGCAATGCGCCAACCACGGCAGAGACGCTGTCTGCGCTGCAGACGCGCGCCGAGGCTGCTTCACCCGTAGTCCGCGAACACGTGCAATGGGCACTGGCCCAGCACGGCCAGCGCTGACGTGCGATCCTGAGCCCCCTGCTCCATCTGCCCCACGCCGTCACCATGCAGCCACGCAACAACGACGTCCTCACCCCCAGCCAGCTCAACACCCTGGCGCGCGACCTGCTGGAAGGCAGCTTCCCGGCAATCTGGGTGGAAGCCGAACTGGGCAGCGTGGCGCGGCCGGCGTCCGGCCATCTGTATTTCACCCTGAAGGACGCGCGTGCACAGTTGCGCGCTGCGATGTTCAGGATGAAGGCGCAGTACCTGAAGTTCGTACCGCGCGAGGGCATGCGCGTGCTGGTGCGCGGCAAGGTGACCCTGTACGACGCCCGTGGCGAGTACCAGATGGTGCTGGACCACATGGAGGAAGCCGGCGAAGGCGCGCTGCGTCGCGCGTTCGAGGAACTGAAGGCGCGGCTGGAAGCCGAGGGACTGTTCGACCCGACCCGCAAGCGGCAGATGCCGGCCCACGTGCAGCGCCTGGCGGTGATCACCTCGCCCACCGGTGCCGCCGTGCGCGATGTGCTGAGCGTGCTCGGCCGCCGCTTCCCGTTGCTGGAAGTGGATCTGCTGCCGACCCTGGTGCAGGGCGCAACCGCTGCCGCGCAGATCACCCGCCTGCTGCAGGCCGCCGATGCCAGCGGCCGCTACGACGTGATCCTGCTGACCCGTGGTGGTGGCTCGCTGGAAGACCTGTGGGCCTTCAACGATGAAGCGCTGGCCCGCGCAATCGCCGCCAGCGGCACGCCGGTGGTCTCGGCGGTGGGTCACGAAACCGACTTCAGTCTCAGCGATTTCGCTGCTGACCTGCGCGCGCCTACGCCATCGGTGGCCGCGGAACTGCTGGTACCCGATCAGCGCGACCTGGCCCTGCGCCTGCGCCGCAACGCGGCTCGCATGGTGCAGCTGCAACGCCACGCCATGCAGCAGGCGATGCAGCGCGCTGATCGCGCCCTGCTGCGCTTGAACGCACAGAGTCCGCAGGCACGACTGGATCTGCTGCGCCGTCGTCAGCTGGACCTCGGACGTCGCCTGCATGCAGCGCACAACCAGCAGCAGGAGCGTCGCGCAGCCCGCCTGCGCCACGCTGCCGCAGTGTTGCGGGGCCATCATCCGCAGCGGCAGATGGAGGCGCTGCGACGTCGCCTTGCCGCGTTGGGCGGGCGCCCACAAGCGGCGCTGCAGCGCCTGATGCAGCGTGATGCGCTGCGCCTGCGTGGCCTTGCACGTTCGCTGGAAGCGGTCAGTCCGCTGGCGACCGTCGCGCGTGGCTACAGCATCGTGACCCGTGCAGAGGATGGCGCGCTGGTGCGCCGGATCGACCAGGTGCAACCAGGTGACGCACTGCAGGCCCGCGTCGGCGACGGCGTGATCGACGTACAAGTGACTGCGGTCAAGTAAGGGGTGTTCGGCAGGGCTGCGCCCTGCACCCGCCGAATCAAATGCAACAGCCGAAGCAACTGCGAGAGCGGCATTCCGTGGGATGGCGGGGCGATGTCGGAGTGCGGGGACGCCGTAAACCCGTCCGTGGGGGCTTGGCCGCGGCATCCATGCCGCGGACACCCCGCAATCCGACACCGCCCCACCTTCGACAGTTTCCCGGCGGCGGTTGGCACATCCATGCCATGCGTGGATGAATCTCCATCGGGATCGAATATTTCGACAATTGATCGAAATTCATCCACGCATGGCGTGAATCTACCGTGTCGACCAAGGTCGACACCCACAAAAGGCAGGCCATGCCGTTCCGACAGATCGCGAAAATCTGTCGAAGGCGGGGTGGGTCCGGTGGCGGGGGCGTGAGCGCCATGGATGGCGCGACCGAGCTTACAGGGACGTACTTGCAGCGTCCCCCGCAACCGGACCCACCCCGCCTCCCCACAGGAAGCCAGCTTCTGCCGTTGCCATTGCTTCTGCGGGTGCAGGGCGCAGCCCTGCCGAACCCCCTTTACCTGGCCTGCTCGCAGAACTTCTGCCGATACTCCAGTGCCTTCGGCATCAACGCCTGCAGGTTCTGGATACGGGTACCCGGATTGGGGTGGGTCGAGGCGAACTCCGGCGGCGACTGGCCACCACCGGCCTGGCCCATGCGCTGCCACAGCGGCACCGCCTCGCGCGGGTCGAAACACGCCGCGGCCGCCAGCATCAGGCCCACTTCATCAGCCTGCGTCTCGTGGCTGCGCGCGTACGGCAACAGGTACCCGTAGCCCATCGCCGACATCATCATCTGCTGCTGCTGCGCATCCATGCCGCTGGCGGCGCCGGCCACCTGACCGATCTGGGTCAGCTTCTGCTGGGCCATGCGTTGTGCACCATGGCGCAGCAATGCGTGGGCGATCTCATGGCCCATCACCACCGCCATCGCATCGCGGGTGCGCGCAACCGGTATCAGCCCGGTGTAGACGGCCATCTTGCCACCGGGCAGGCAGAAGGCATTGGCCTGCTCGGACGGAATCACGTTCACTTCCCACTCGAAGTCGCGAGCGAAGTGTGCCGGCTGCAACCCGTGTTCCTGCGCCAACGCGGTCTCGACAACATCCACTTTGGCGATCAGTCGCTCGGCAATCGCCCGGACGTCGCGCGAGACCTGTTCATTCGGCCCCAAAGGGCGTTCCTGCGACAGGATCTGCTGGTAGGCCTGCAGGCCCAGCGCCTTCTCCTGGCTGGCGTCCAGGCTGCTGTCGATCAGCACCTTCTCGCCGGTATAAGGATCGACCGCGCGGTTGGAGAACCAGTAGAACGCCGCGTAGCCGGCGGCCAGCAGCAGCACCCACCAGCGGATGTTGCCAAACAGGCCACGCCGCTGCTGCGGCGAGCGGGAAAAAGGATCGTTGCGCATCGGCAGGTCTTCCGGCTGACCCCGCCGGCCGGCGGGTACGGCGCAATCTTAGTGCGGCGCCGCCTGCGGCGGGTGAAACCGGCACCGATCCATGCGCGCCGTCAGATCCCTCGCACCAGTCGGAAGCCGATGCGCGCGTTGGTGGTATCCGAATCCTGCGATTGCCGCCACGCCGCCCGGGTCTGCTCCGGCGCATTGGCCCAGTTGCCACCCCGGATCACCCGTGAACGGCAGCCCGGGTTGAACCACGCCACACCATCAGCCGGCGCGCGCCGATAGCTGGCATGCCAGCAGTCGGCCACCCACTCGCTCAGATTGCCGCCCATGTCGTGCAGCCCGAAGGCGTTGACCTGGAAGCTGGCGACCGGAGCTGGCCCCCACCAACCGTCGCCATAGCCGACGAAGGCGTTGTGCCAATGCCTGCCGGAAGGAGAGACATCCTTGCTGCCGGTGTAATTGCCGCTGCCTTCCGGTGGCAACCCGGCATCGCCCCACGGGTAGCGGCCACTGCTGCCGGCACGCATCGCATACTCGAACTCGGCCTCGCTGGGCAGGCGGTAGCTGCGGCCGGTCTGTTCGGACAACCAGGTCGCGTAATTTTCTGCGTCGCGCACGCTCACGTGCATCACCGGCGAATTGCCCAGTGCCCGCCCGCCGTCATAGTCGGACCGCCAGTCCACGCCGCTGCGACGTATGAAATTGCCGCTGCGCTCGTCATAGACCACCGAATGTCCACGCCGGGTCGCACGTGGGCGGGCATTGGTCGCCTTCACGTAGCGCTCGAAATCACTCACGGTGATCTCGGTGATCGCCATCGCGAAACCGCGCTCGAAGCGTACATAGTGCGACGGCCGCTCTGCATCGGTCGCGCCTGGTTCGCTGTCGCTGGCGCCCATCTGGAATCCGCCATGGGGCACCACGATCATCTGTGGCCCACGACCACCATCACGCAGTGCGTCGCTGAACACCTGTCCCGGCCGGAAGCTGCCGTAATGGGTGGCCAGTTCGATGCGCTCGCGCAGCTGTGCCACCACCGCGTCGCCCGGCAAGGCAATGCGCAGCGCTTCGGCCAACTTCTCGCGCGCGGGCTTCAGCCCCTGCGGGGTGGTCAGATCCTGCAGGCCGCCATCACGCAGCTGGACCAGTGCCGCTGCACGGATCTGCTCGATGCGCTCGAACGCATCGGCGATCGTCGGTGACGAGTCCCTTACCTTGCTCGCCTCTGCCAACCACGCGCCGGCACTGGCGAAATCGCGGATGCGCGCGGCATCCTCGGCACGCCGGATCAGCCCACTTTCCGCAGCTGCCAGTCCCTGCCGCGCGCGACGGTTTGCCGGGTCCAGCGCAAGTGCCTCACGGAAGTTGCCAATCGCACCATCACCGGCTTCCCCTATCCGGTCGGCACGCAGATCGTCTTCGCCCGCGCGGTTGTAGGCGACCACGCGCTGCGCGGTCTCGACCCGCCCCTGCAGCGCACGGACCTTCTCGTCCTTCGGCGCCAGGGTCAGCAGCACCAGCGCCTGGCGCCCGGCTTCGGCCAGCGCCTCACGCTGCTGCAATGGCTGCTGCAACAAGGCATCGGCCTGCTGCAGCAGGCGCTGCTTGGCACGTTGCAGGCCCAGGCGCGCCTGGCGGTCGTCCGCATCTTCTTCCTGCACCGCCAGCCACAAGGGCACCGCCGCGTCGCCATCTTCGTACAGATGCCCCTGGGCGAACGCCTGCTCGGCAGCCCGGCGCAGCTGTGCCAGCGTACGCCCCTGGCGATCGACCCGCGGCGGCGTCCACTGCTGGACGTCCTCGGCCGCATCGTCGCCGGCAATGGTCACCGTACCCTGCCCGGTACCAGGCGCCGGCCCGGCCTGCGGTGCAGGGTCGGCCGGGGGGGCTGCGGGGCCACCGGCGGTCTGCGCAGGGGGCGACGGCGTGCAACCGGCCAGGCTCACGGCCAAGGCGGTAAACAGCGCGGGCGACAGCAGAAAACGCAAGCAGGGCCTCCTTCGGCACGGACGCGGACCGACGTTAGGCTATTCTCCCCTGCCTGAGCAAACCCGAGTAGTAGGCCCTGACACGTGGCAACCTGGATCACCACCCCCGCCGAGCTGGACACATACCGCCAGCAGCGGCCGACCCGCATCGGCCTGGATACCGAATTCATCCGTGAACGCACCTTCTGGCCACAACTGGCGCTGGTGCAGATGGCCGTCGGCGAGGACATCCTGCTGATCGACCCGTTGATTCCCGGCATGCCAGAGGCCTTGGCGCCGTGGCTGGCCGATGAATCCATCACCAAGGTGATGCACAGCGCAAGCGAAGACCTGGTGGCGTTCAAGTGGACCTGTGGCGTGCTGCCGCGTCCGTTGTTCGACACCCAGATCGGCGCCGCGCTGGCCGGCATCGGTGCTGGCATGGGCTACCAGAAGCTGGTGCAGGAGATCACCGGCGTGGCCTTGGAAAAGGGCGAAACCCGCTCTGACTGGATGCGCAGGCCGTTGTCGGACTCCCAGCTGAAGTACGCCGCCGACGACGTCGAGCATCTGTTCGCGATGCACGACGCCATCTCCGCCAAGCTGGAAACGCTGGGGCGCCAGCAGTGGCTGCACGACGATGGCGAGCGCCTGCTGGCCAGCGTGGCAAATGACGAAGACCGCTGGCCCCACCTGGGCATGCGCTCGGCGCAGTTCCTGGACGCGTCCGCGCAGCGCCGCCTGCTGCGCCTGCTGCGTTGGCGCGACGTGCAGGCGCGCGCCAGCGACCGTCCGCGCAGCTGGATCCTGGACAACGAACTGGCCGCCACCCTGGCACGCACCCCGCCAGCCGACGCGGCTGCAGTGAGCAAGCTGTTCGAACAGTTCCCGAAGGCGCCGCGCAAGCTGGCCGCTGCGGTATGGCAGGCGCTGGACACGCCGCTGGCCGACGAAACCGATGCGCCGTTGGCGATGCAGGCCAGCGATGCCAGCAAGCAGCTGCTGAAGAAGCTGCAGGATGCGGTGGCCGAACGCAGCCGCGAGCTCGGCCTGGCAGACGGCGTGCTGGCCTCACGCAAGCATCTGGAAAGCTATCTGGAGCATCGGCAGTGGCCTGCCGCGCTGGCCGGTTGGCGCCAGCAGGAACTGGAGCCGCGGTTGCAGGCGTTGCTGCCGGCAGTCTGAGGAACCGGGCGGATAACGAAAAACGGCGCTCGATGAGCGCCGTTTTCGATACTCCAACCGGTAGTGCTTACCAGTTCATGTTCAGCGAAACACCCACGGTGCGCGGTTCGTTGTAGACCGCGGCCATGTAGTTCTCGATCACGCCCTTGAGGTTCTTCTCGTTGGTGATGTTGCGCGCGAACAGCGCCACTTCGTAGGCACCGTAGTTGCCCGAGTAGCCGATCTTCAGGCCACCCTCGAAATCACCCTTGGAGTTGAACTCCTTGCTGTCGTACAGCACGAAGCTGGTGTAGCCCTGCTTGTTCCAGTCGGTGGACACGAACATCGTGGCCGCGTCGCTGACCGGGAAGTCGTAACGCGCTGCCAGGTTGATGTTGTACTTCGGTGCGTTCGGCAGCGGATTGCCGTCGATCTGCGCGAAGGTGTTGGCGCCGACCTTGATGGTCGGATCGTTCACCGTGCACACCACCTGGCCGTTCAGGCCGCAGACCTGCGCGTAGACGCGCTTGTCCTTGATCTCGCTGTGCAGCAGGCTCAGGCCGGCGCTCAGGGTCAGGTTCTGGATCGGGCGCAGTTCCATGTCCGCTTCGAAGCCGTAGGCCTTGGCCTTGTCGGCGTTGAACAGCACGCCGTTGCCGTCCGAATCGTTGCCGTTGAGCTGGATGTCGTTGACGGTGTAGGTGAACGCGGTGGCGTTCAGGCGCAGGCGGTTGTCCCACAGGCTGCTCTTCACGCCCGCTTCCCAGGACAGGATCGTCTCCGAATCGGCGGTGGTGAAGTCGGCATTGAACACCGCCGAACGGCCCTGGATGGTCGGGCCACGGAAGCCGCGGGCGACCTTCGCATAGACGCTCACGTCCGGGGTGATCTGATACATCGCGCTCAGATCCCAGCTCGGGGTGGTGTCGGTCATCTTGACGTCGGTGCGGCCCTTGTAGGTGACCAGGCCGGCAGCGGTATCGGCCGTCTTCAGCAGGCGGGTGTGCTTCTCATCGCGGGTCTGGCGCAGGCCGGCGGTGACGGTGAACTTGTCGGTGAAGGCGTAGCTCAGCTGGCCGAAACCGGCCCAGGAGGTGTTCTTGTTGCGCAGGCGCACCCAGTTGTTCGGGTTGCGCGCAGCGCCCTTCAGGAACCAGCCGCGCTGGTAGAAGTCGGTGGTGTCGCTGCCGTTGAAGTAGAACGCACCGGCCTGCCACTGCAGGGCGCTGTCGTCATGGCTGGCCAGGCGGAACTCCTGGGTCCACTGGTCCAGGTCACGGATCTGGCCCATCGACTGGCCGTAGCCGTTCGGCACGCCATTGACCGGGAAGTTGACCGCAGCGCCGCCGTCGGTGTCACCGCGGCTGTAGCCGGAAGTGGTCTCGTAAGCGGTGATCGAGGTGAAGTCGATCGCGCCGAAGTCATAACGCGCCTTCACCGAACCGCCGTAGGTCTTGTACGCCTGCGGGTTGTTGTCGGCCTCGTCGTAGGCGACCTGGTCGCGCGGCACGTCGGTCTTGTTCGAGCCCTTGGTCAGTGCGTTGCGCAGGAACAGGGTCGAGGTGCCTTCGTAGTCGCGGGCGTGGGCCGAAGCAAGGATCGAGAACTGGTCGCTCGGCGTCAGCAGCAGCTGCGCGCGCACGTTGCGGTCGTCGAAGCCGCCCATGGCGTTTTTCTTCGGGCTGACCGTGCCGTCGGCGCTGGGGCCGGTGTAGGTGTTGTCGACGTAGTCGTCGCGGTGCTGGTACAGCGCCGACACGCGGAACGATGCGATGTCGTTGATCGGGCCGCCGAAGCCTCCGTCGATCGACACGCTGTTGTAGGAGGCATAGCTGGCGCTGACGCGGCCGCTGTAGTCCTGGGTCGGCTTGAGGGTGTCGAACTTGACGATGCCGGCGGTGGTGTTGCGGCCGAACAGCGAGCCCTGCGGACCGCGCAGCACTTCCACCTGGTCCACGTCATAGACCGGGTTGGACTTCAGCACCACGTGCTCCAGCACGACGTCGTCCTGGATGATCGACACCGGCTGCGAGGCACCGAGGTAGAAATCGATGTTGCCCAGGCCGCGGATGTAGAAGCGCGGGAAGATGCGGCCGGTGGTGGTTTCCGCATACAGGCTCGGCACGCGGCCGGACAGCGCCAGCAGGGTGTCGTCGCCGCCGGCGGTGAAGTCGCGCATGCGCTCGCCCTGTACCACGCCGACCGACACCGGCACTTCCTGCAGGTTCTGCTCGCGGTGCTCGGCGGTCACGGTGATGGTGTCCAGCCCGGTCGGGGTCGGCGCACTGTCCTGCGCAGCAGCACCGAAGCTGGCAGCCAGCGCCAGGCCCGCACAGGCCAGGGCCAGCGGATGGCGACGGAAGGAAACGAAGGAGGACGACATGCCCGACGAACGGCGGGAATCGGAATGGGAAGGCATCGAAAGCTCTGAGGAGGCGTCCGTGCGGCCTGCGCTGGCCGGGCGGCAAATAGGAGGAAAACTGCGCAAGCGGCCATTATCCTCCAAATTGTTACAATTTCGTTGCGTCGTCAGGCAGCAGGGGGATCAGGCCGCTTTCGGCACAGTCCCCGCCTCAGCCGTGCTGCGGTAACGGCGCCAGCGCAACCTCGACCATCGCCAGCAGGCGTTCGCGGCTGATGCCGTCTCGCGCCTGCACCGAGATGCCATGCAGCACCGTGGCGAAGTGATCACCCAGCGCCTGCACCGCCGCGTCGTCGGCCAACTCACCCTCGGCCTGCGCCTGCTGCAGCCGCGCGATGATCGCCGCCGTGCGCTGGCGGCGGTGGCTGGCCAGCCAGTCGCGCACGCCCTCGCCATCCGGTGACACGCTGCTGGCCGAGGACACCACCAGGCAGCCATGCGGACGACCGCGACGGGTGTAGGTCAACACGGCATCCCGCAGCATGCTGCCGATCGCATCGCGCAGTGACGCCTGCTCCAGCGCGCGCGGCGCGAAGCCGCCCTCGCCTTCCTCGTACAGCGCCACCGCTTCGCGGAACAGTTGCTCCTTGCTACCGAACGCGGCGTAGATGCGCGCCGAGGCAATGCCAAGCGCCTCGACCAGGGCCGACATCGAGGTGCCCTCATAGCCGTGCTGCCAGAACAGCAGCATCGCCTTGCGCAATGCCTGGTCCCTGTCGAATTCGCGCGGTCGCCCTGCCATCTGCCTGCCTGCCGTTCTGAGGCGCGCAGTGTAACGCGGGTGTTGACCATCCCGATGCACGCGCCTATTCTTTGTCGACCGACAAACAATTGGAGCAGCACATGCAAACCCTCAAAGGCCCCAGCCTGCATCTGGCGCAGTTCGCTGGCGACCAGGCACCGTTCGACAGCCTGTCCGGCATCGCCGCCTGGGCGGCCGGTCATGGTTTCAAGGCCCTGCAGATTCCGGCATGGGACGCGCGCCTGTTCGACCTGGCCACCGCTGCCGACAGCCAGGACTACTGCGATGACCTGCGTGGCACCCTGGCCGAGCACGGCCTGCAGGTCAGCGAGCTGACCACCCACATCCTGGGCCAGCTGGTGGCGGTGCATCCGGCCTACGATGAACTGTGCGATGGCTTCGCACCGGAAGCGCTGCGCGGCAATCCGCAGGCACGCAGCGAATGGGCACAGCAGCAGCTGCATCTTGCCGCCCGCGCCTCGCGCCGGCTCGGCCTGCAGGACATGGGCACCTTCTCCGGCTCGTTCGCCTGGCCCTACCTGTTCCCCTTCCCGCAGCGTCCGCCGGGCCTGATCGATGCCGCATTCGATGAGCTGGCGCGCCGCTGGCGGCCGATCCTCGATACCTGCGAGGACAACGGCATCAACCTCTGCTACGAAATCCATCCCAGCGAAGACCTGCACGATGGCACCAGCTTCGAACGCTTCTTCGAGCGTGTGGGCCAGCACGAGCGCTGCCGCATCCTGTTCGATCCCAGCCACTTCGTGCTGCAGCAGCTGGATTACCTGCAGTTCCTGGACATCTACCATCCGCTGATCCGCATGTTCCACGTCAAGGATGCGGAGTTCCGTCCCAATGGTCGCCAGGGCATCTACGGTGGCTACGCCGACTGGACCGAACGCGCGGGCCGCTTCCGCTCGCTGGGCGATGGCCAGGTCGATTTCAAGTCGATCTTCTCCAAGTTGGCACAGTACGACTACGCCGGCTGGGCAACGCTGGAATGGGAGTGCTGCCTGAAGGACCAGGAAGCCGGCGCGCGCGAAGGTGCCGCCTTCATCCGCGACCACATCATCCCGGTCACCGACAAGATCTTCGACGACTTCGCCGGCGCGCCGATCAGCAGCGCCCAGATGCAGCACATGCTCGGCATCGCCTGAGCCCCCACAGGAACATCCCCATGACGAATTTTTCCACCGCTGGTACCCCCGGCGACGACACCCTGCGCCACCACTACCTGCGCATCGACGGCCAGCGCGTGCATTGCGTCTCCGCCGGCAGCGGTCAACCGGTGCTGTTGATTCCCGGCTGGCCGCAGACCTGGTACGCCTGGCGCCACGTGCTGCATGCCCTGGCCGAGGCCGGCTTCGAAGCGATCGCGGTCGACCCGCCCGGCATCGGCGAATCCGATCGCCCTGCGCACGGCTACGACACCGGCAGCGCCGCCGCAGTACTGCACCAGACCATGCAGGCGCTGGGCCACGAGCGCTATCAGGTAGTCGGCCATGACATCGGCATGTGGATCGCCTATGCACTGGCCAGCGACCAGCCGCAGGCGGTGCAGCGCCTGGCCGTGACCGAAGCGGTGATTCCCGGGCTGGCGCCTGAGCCGGGCATCTTCGCCGCGCCGGCCGACAACATCTTCCTGTGGCACTTCATGTTCAACCAGGTGGCCGATCTGCCCGAGGCCCTCATCACCGGTCGCGAACGTCCCTACCTGGACTTCATGTTCGACCGCTGGTCGTACCGGCGCGACGCGGTGGCCAGCGAAACCTACATCGCCGCCTACAGCCGCCCCGGCGCGTTGCGTGCAGGGTTTGCCTGGTACCGCGCGATTCCGGAAACCATCCGCCAGAACCAGCTCCGCGCACAACGCCGGTTGAGGATGCCGGTGCTGGCCATCGGCGCCGAGCACGCCACCGGCAATGCCCCGATGCTGACCCTGCAGCCGCACGCCGATGACCTGCGCGGCAGCGTCGTGCCGGGCTGTGGCCACTTCATCATGGAAGAAGCACCGGACGCCTTCCTCGCCCAGCTGCTGCCGTTCCTGCAGGAGGCTGACCATGCCGCTTGAACCTGCGTTGCAGTCTTTCGTCGATGCGGTGGCGGCGCAACCGCTGCCAGACGATCTGCTCGAACTGCGCGCACTGAGCGAGCAGGCGCTGCCCACGCTGCAGGGTGCCACCGAGGCGGTATCGCATGTCGTGGAGCACGTCATCAGCGCGCGCGACGGTTATGCGCTGGTCGTGCGCCTGTATACGCCCGCAGTCAACGGCTCCGAGCTGCGCCCTGCCCTGTTGTTCGCCCACGGCGGTGGTTGGTTCCAGTGCTCGCTGGCGGTCTATGACGGGCCCTGCCGGGCCCTGGCCAATGCCAGCGGCCATGTCGTCGCTGCCGTCGGCTATCGTCTGGCGCCGGAGCATCCGTTCCCGACGCCGCTGCACGACGTCGCCGACGCCTGGCTGTGGCTGCAGGCCAATGCCGCCGCACTGGGTCTTGATCCGGCACGGCTGGTCATCGGCGGCGACAGCGCCGGCGGCAACCTCGCCGCCGCGTGCTGCCTGCTGCTGCGCGATCAGGGACTGCCGTTGCCATCGCATCAACTGCTGCTGTACCCGGCACTGGATGCCACCATGGCCGGCGGCTCCTACCGCGAGTTCGCCGACGGCTACTACCTCAGCGCCGGACTGATGCAGCGCTGCTGGCAGGCCTACCTGGGCGACGGTGACCGTCGACAGGCGCTGGCTTCGCCCCTGCACGCCCATGATCTGCGCGGGCTGCCGGCGGCCACGGTGCTGAGCTGTGAGTTCGATCCGCTACGCGATGAAGCTGAACAGTACGCCGTCAACCTGCGGGAAGCCGGTGTGGACTGCACGCTGGAGCGCCTGCCGGGGATGATCCACGCCTGCATCCACCTGCATGGTGTGTCGGCGGCGACCGACATCGCGATCCAGCGCGCGGCGGCCCTGCTGCCCTGAAACGACGGGCCGCACTGGCACGCAGCGGCGACGCCGCTGCGTGTCTGCGGCCCCCTTGGCAGCCGCCACGTGACGGCGCTATGCTAGGGCCGTCACGTGGCGCCAGCTCCGCTGCCCACGGGATGCAACACCCCCATGGGGCCATAGCTCAGCTGGGAGAGCGCGTCGTTCGCAATGACGAGGTCAGGAGTTCGATCCTCCTTGGCTCCACCATATGAAAAACAGAAAGCCCCGGCACTGCCGGGGCTTTCTGTTCTGGCCAGGCGCTCAGGCCGGGTCCTGCCCGCCGTCCTTGCGCGCCGGTGCACGTGAATGTGCGTCGCGCACCTTCTGGTCCTGCTGGCCGGGACGCTGCTTGGCCACTTCATCCTGCTGCTTGTCCTGCCGGCTTTCCTGCACGCCCTGCTTGGGGTCAGCCTGGTCCTTGTCGCGCTCGCTCATCGAAAGCTCCGTCATCGGCGGGGGACCGATGCTCCCGGCAACGCTAGAGCGTGGGGCGTGAGCCGCAGGTCAGTCCGGCGCCAACACCGCGTGCAGCCTCGGCCTTGCGACCGCAATCGGCTCACCCCCAGAATCGGCCTTGCGACCGCAATCGGCTCACCCCCAGAATCAGAAAGCATCGTGTTTATCGGAATATGCCATGCCCTCTCGTGCGCAGTCCGCTTCGCCAGCAGCGCCAATGACCATCGACGCCGCCGATGGACGCATCCAGATCGGCAACCTGCCGATCTGCATCGGCCCCGCGCTGTCACTGGACCAGGCGCGCATCGCGTTTGCCGCGTGGATCCAAGGCGAACGCGACGTCGGCACAGGCTATCTGTGGCTGAGCCTGCAGGGGCTGAGCCTGGGCGGCGCCCGCGCAGGCATCAGCCTGTGCTTCCGCGGTCAGCAACTGGACATGGTGACGATGGGCGTCGAACTGCCTGGTGCAGAGCTGCAGGAGGGCTGGCCGACCCAGGCGGCCATCGACGCCGAGGTCGCCTTCATGAAGCGCACGCTCGGCGCGGCACTGGGGCGGACGCTGGCAGGTGGGCACGCCCGCTTCGACTGGGGCGAGGCCTGGGCCGGTTTCGATCCGAAGGGGTTCATGGCCAGCAGCGGCATCCGCTACCGGCCACGCCGGTGAGCATGCTCAGGTGCGGGTAATCGATACTCCTCCCTCGACACGCATCGCGCTGCCGGTGACGAAACTGCTTTCATCGCTGGCCAGGAACAACGCCGCGTTGGCGATCTCCTCCGGCTCAGCCATGCGCTTGAGGGCGTGCAGCGAGCGGACGAAATCACGCGCATCGCCCGTGGGCGCGGCCTGCCGGCCCATTTCGGTGTCGGTGCCACCAGGCAGCAGCACGTTGCTGCGTACGCCGCGCGCACCGTACTCGGCGGCGATGACCTGGCTCAGGCCGATCAGCCCGGCCTTGCTCGCTGCATAGGCCGCCATGCCCGGGAATCCCACGGTGTGGCCGACGAACGTGCCGACGAACACCAGCGAGCCACCGCCGCGTGCCAGCAATGCCGGCAACTGCGCGCGCGCCGCATGGAAAGCGGCATCCAGATTGGTGGCCATCACCTCGCGCCAGGCATCGGCAGGTAGCTCTGCGGTGGGCAGGCTGGGGCCCAGCATGCCGGCGTTGTTGATGGCGGCGTCCAATCCGCCAAATGACTCCTGGGCCAGATCGACCAGCACCTGCGCGGTGGCAGGATCGGCCACGTCACCCGCATGCACGGCCACTTCGCCGCCGCCTGCGCGGATCTGTGCAGCCAGTTCATGAAGCGGCTGTGGGCGCCGCGCATTGAGGACCAGTCGCGCGCCCTCAGCAGCGCAACGCAGCGCGCTGGCGCGGCCAATGCCGGCGCTGGCGCCGGTGATGAGGATGATCTTGTCGTGCAGCCGCATGGATGTGCTCCGGGTTGGGATGTGCCCGCTACTCTGCGTTCATGCAGCGCTGCCGACACTCCGTTTCCGGACTCGGCAGCGGGTGCAGGAAACGGAGTTTCCACTGCCCTGGTGCATGCCAGAATCGCACCATGGACAGCACCGCCGATATCGCTCTGGATGCCCGTATCGAACGGGTCTGCCGTCATCTGCAGGCCAGCGTCGACGAACCATCGCTGCAGGAACTGGCCGACATCGCCGGCTGCAGCCCGACCCGCCTGCACCGCCTGTTCAAGCAGGCCACCGGCGTGACGCCGAAGCAGTACGCCACTGCCCTGCGCGCCGACCGCCTGCGCGAAGGCCTGCAGCACCAGGACCGGATCACCGATGCCTTCCACGAGGCGGGATTCGGTTCCAGCGGGCGCTTCTACGAAAATGTGCCACGCCTGTTGGGGATGACACCCAAGCGCTGGCGCGCGGGTGGCAGCGGCGAGGTCATCCGGTTCGCGATTGCACAGAGCACGCTGGGCAGCGTACTGGTGGCAAGCAGCAGCACCGGCGTGGTCGCGATCCTGCTGGGCGATGATCCAGAAGCGTTGCTGCACTCCCTGCAACAGCGCTTTCGCCAGGCTGAACTGGTGGGTGCCGATCGGGGTTACGAGCATCTCATCGCTCAGGTCATCGGCCTGGTCGAAGAGCCCACGCGCGGCACCACGCTGCCGCTGGATATCCGTGGCACTGCCTTCCAGCAGCGGGTATGGCAGGCACTGCAGCGCATTCCGCACGGGCAGACCGCGTCCTACGCCGACATCGCAGCGCGCATCGGCGCGCCGCGTGCCAGTCGCGCGGTAGCCCGCGCCTGTGCCAGCAATCCTCTCGCAGTGGCGGTGCCCTGCCACCGCGTGGTGCGGCGCGACGGAGATCTGTCCGGCTATGCCTGGGGCGTGGAACGCAAGCGCGAACTGCTGCGGCGGGAAAAGATCACCCGTCGCTGACACGATCGCTCAATCCAGCTTCACCACCAGCTTGCCGAAGTTGCGCCCCTGCAGCAGGCCGAAGAAGGCCTCGGGTGCATTTTCAAGGCCCTGCACGACGTCCTCGCGATACTGGATGCGTCCATCGCGCAGCCACTGCGGCATGTCGCGCTCGAAATCCGGCCACAGATGCTTGAAGTCATGCACGATGAAGCCACGCACGGTCAGGCGCTGGCGCAGGATCTGGCTGAACAGCGCCGGCAGCCGATCCGGCCCGGACTGCGCGACGCCGCGGGCGTTGTAGGTGGCGATGGTGCCGCACACCGGAATGCGCGCGAAATCGTTGAGCAGCGGCAGCACGGCATCGAGCACATGCCCACCCACGTTCTCGAAGTACACGTCGATGCCATCCGGCACGGCAGCGCGCAGCTGTTCGGCAAAACCAGAGGCGCGATGGTCCAGCGCCACGTCCACGCCCAGTGTTTCCAGATACGCACGCTTGGCCTCACCGCCGGCGATGGCAACCACCCGCGCGCCCTGCAGCTTGGCCAACTGGGCCACGGTGGCGCCGACCGGTCCACTGGCAGCGGCCACCACCAGGGTCTCGCCGGGTTGCAGCTTGCCGATTTCGATCAGGCTGGAGTACGCGGTGAACCCCGGCATGCCGTACACGCCCAACGCTGTGCTCAGCGGCAGCCCGGCCGGATCCAGGTGCCGGCTGATCGCATCACCCGCCACCACGGCATGCGTCTGCCAGCCGCCGGGGGCCAGCACCAGCTCGCCCACCGCCAGGCCAGGCGCCTGCGACTGCAGCACCTCGGCCACGGTCTGGCCCTCCATCACCGCATCCACTGCCACCGGCGGTGCGTACGACGGGCCATCGTCCATGCGTCCGCGCATGTACGGGTCCAGCGACAGGTAGCGGTTGCGCAGCAGCACCTGGCCCGGGGCCAATGCCGGCAGCGGCACCTGTTCGAGGCGGAAATTGGCGGCGACCGGCGCACCTTGCGGGCGCGAGGCAAGCACGATGCGGGTGGTTGAATCGGACATGTCCAATGGCTCTGCTGCGGGCAGCGTCGGGAGGGAACCGCGACAGTACGCCGCGCCCTGCCCTCGTGAGTGCCATGAAAACAGCGTTCCATCGGTGCCTTCCCCGCTCCGCCGCTGCATCGCTTGCCCCGTCATCTTTGGCGCCAGCGACGGGCCGCTGTTTTCCGCGTCCGGCATTGCCGGTCAGGCCGGCTCAACGCAGGATCAATCACTTGCAGGTACTTCCGCTGGCCGCAGACACCAATGTGAAGGTTTTTTTCCAAAACGCTTGCCGAACCTGTCCTACGTCCGTAATATGCGCGTCCTCGGCAGCGACATCGCTGCAACGAAACAAGTGGCCGAGTAGCTCAGTTGGTAGAGCAGGGGATTGAAAATCCCCGTGTCGGCGGTTCGATTCCGTCCTCGGCCACCATGTTCGAAGACCTGCAGAAATGCAGGTCTTTTTTTGTCCGTGACTTTGCCTCCATGCACGACATGGATCGCGCCGCATCGATCCTGCACTGATGCGGCACGTGGGTTGACGAAACATTCACACCTCCACGTGCCGTGCACCCTACGCTCCAGAGTCCTGCCCGGAGCCGACCAATGCGCTTGCACCCTGCCCTGCTCGCCTGCCTGCTGCTTTTCGCCGCACCGGCACTCGCCGCCGAGCCCGTGCGCGCGGTCAGCGAACTGGACATCGATCGCTATGCCGGCCAGTGGCACGAGATCGCACATCTGCCGGTGTCGTTCCAGAAGCAATGCGTGGGCGAGATCACTGCCAACTACGGGCTGCGCCGCGATGGCCGGATCAGCGTCACCAACGCCTGCCGCAAGGCTGATGGCGAGCGGATTGTCGCCGAGGGTGTGGCGCGGCCCGTTGCAGGGCAGCCCGGCCAACTGCAGGTACGCTTCGTTCCCGACTGGCTGAGCTGGGTGCCCCTGGTCTGGGCCGACTACTGGGTGATCGCGCTGGACCCGGACTACCAGTGGGCAATGGTCGGTGAGCCCGGCCGCAGGTATCTGTGGATCCTCGCGCGCCTGCCGGAGATGGACCGCGCCCTGTTCGACCAGCTCAAGGCGAAGGCGCAAGCGATGGGTTACGACCTGGCGCCGCTGCGTCTGATGGCGCCCGTGCGCGACGCGCCCGCCGACTGAGGCGCCGCCCGACCGGCGCACGCAACGTCCGCAATCCGGCATCGCGCACGCCTGGCGTGCATCTTCACGCGCTACCCTCTGTGCCCGGTCGCCGCGGGCGACCCTTTCCACCATACGCCGTAGTATGCTTATCCCACGCACCGCCTTCAGAGGACCTGCGCCCATGTTCCACCGCTTCCGTACCGTCTTGATCGTCCTGTGCACCCTGGCCCTGGTCGCTTGCGGCGATGGCATCGTCAAGCGTGTTTCGGAACCGGCCGCGAGCCTGCAGCAGCTGACCGTGCAGGCCAATGGCGACTGGACTGTCGCCCTGCGCCTGCAGAACTACAGTTCGATGCCGATGAGTTTCGACGACGTCGCACTGGCCCTGACCATCGGCGACACCGAGGCCGGCCCGCTGTCGGCCAAGCCGGGCATCTCCATCGGCGGCGTCTCTGCCGATGTCATCAACGTCAACTTCAAGCCCAGCCCGGCCGCGCGCCTGGTGATCGCCGACGCACTGGCCAGCAACCGCACCCTCGCCTACAGCCTGAAGGGCACGGTGTCGGCCACGCCGCAGGAAAAGAAGCAGCGCACCTTCGATATCAACAGCCGCAGCACGCTCAACCAGGCCCCGGGCCTGCCCGGCGTGCTGCGCTGATCTCCGCTTTCCGCCGCGACGCATCGCGCCGCTCCCCCTGTTACTGATCAAATCGAGACGCACCGATGAGCAGCTACACCGCCCCGCTTTCCGACCTTCGTTTCGGCCTGCACGATGTGCTGAAGGTCGAGCCGCTGTTCGCCCGCCTGGGCTTCACCGACGCCACCGCCGATGTCGTCGATGCCGTGCTGGAAGAAGCCGGCCGCTTCAGCGCCAGCGTACTGGCCCCGCTCAACAGCGTGGGCGACGAGATCGGCTGCGTGCTCGACCAGGCCAGCGGCGAAGTGACCACGCCACCCGGCTTCAAGCAGGCCTACGACCAGTTCGTCGACGGCGGCTGGACCGGCCTGACCGCGTCGCCGGAACTGGGCGGCCAGGGCCTGCCGCACACGCTGGGCGTGCCGCTCAATGAAATGATCAACGCCGCCAACCTGGCCTGGGGCAACTTCCCGCTGCTGTCGCACGGCGCCATCGAAGCGCTGAAGCAACACGGCGAAGCCTGGCAGCACGAGGCCTTCCTGAAGCCGCTGATCGAGGGCCGCTGGACCGGCACCATGTGCCTGACCGAACCGCATTGCGGCACCGACCTGGGCCTGCTCAAGACCAAGGCCGAGCCGAACGCCGATGGCAGCTATTCGATCACCGGCACCAAGATCTTCATCACCGCCGGCGAGCACGACCTGACCGGCAACATCGTCCACCTGGTGCTGGCCAAGCTGCCCGATGCCCCCCCGGGCGCCAAGGGCATCTCGCTGTTCGTCACCCCGAAGTTCAAGGTCGACCGCGACGGCAACGTCGGTGAGCGCAACGCGCTGCGCTGTGGCTCGATCGAGCACAAGATGGGCATAAAGGGCTCGGTCACCTGCGTGATGAATTTCGATGGCGCCCAGGGCTACCTGGTCGGCCAGCCGCACAAGGGCCTGCAGGCGATGTTCACCATGATGAACACTGCTCGCCTGGGTGTCGGCCTGCAGGGCATCGGCCTGTCCGAGCGCGCCTACCAGAACGCGCTGAAGTACAGCCGTGAGCGCCTGCAGTCGCGTTCGCTCAGCGGCGCCAAATTCCCGGACAAGCCGGCTGACCCGATCCTGGTCCATCCGGACGTGCGCCGCATGCTGCTGACCATCAAGTCGCTGGTGGAAGGCAGCCGCCTGCTGGCCCTGCATGCGGCCACCCTGATCGACGTCGCCCACCATGCGGAAGATGCCGGCGAACGTGAGCGCGCTGACACCCTGGTGAGCTTCCTGACCCCGATCTCCAAGGCCTGCCAGACCGAATGGGGCATCGAGAACACCTACAACGCCCTGCAGTGCTTCGGCGGCCACGGCTACATCCGCGAGCACGGCATGGAACAGCTGGCCCGCGATGCCCGCATCACCACGCTGTATGAAGGCACCACCGGCATCCAGGCGCTGGACCTGATCGGCCGCAAGACCGCGTCCAGCCAGGGCGCTGGCCTGAAACTGATGCTGGCCGAGATCGAGGCGTTCGCCAAGGCGAATGAAGGCAACGAGAGCCTGGCCGAGTTCATCGGCCCGCTGCGCGCCAAGGCCGCCGAATGGGGCAAGCTGACGATGGACGTGCTGCAGCGTTCGGCCGCCAATCCGGACGAACTGGGCGCGGCCAGCTACGACTACCTGTTCTATTCGGGTTATGTGGTGCTGGCCTACTGGTGGGCCCGCAGCGTTGCCGCCGCCGATGCCAGCGCACACGGTGCGGCGTTTGCCCAAGGCAAGTGTGAAACGGCGCGCTTCTACTTCGCCCGCGTGCTGCCGCGCACCCTCAGCCACGCCGCCGCCATCCAGGCGGGCGCCGCACCGCTGATGGCAATGGACGACGAACGCTTCGGCGCCTGAGCCGGGCCGCGGTCGGCACCCACGGTGGTGCCGGCCGCTGGCCGGCAACCGCAACAGCTGGAGCAACAGCAACAGCTGGTTTCCTGCGGGATGGCGGGGCGGGTCCAATTGCGGGGGACGCTGCAACTACGTCCATGTAAGCTCGGTCGCCGCATCCATGTGGCTCACGCCCCCGCAACCGGCCCCCCCCCCCTTCGACAATTTCCCGGTAGATCCACGCCAAGCGTGGATGGAAACCACCGAAATCCCTCTGGAGAAAAGCCCCCCTTTGTTAAGGGGGGCGCGCCGACGGCGCGGGGGATAGGAAGAATGCGCGGACCTGAATGTTGACGATTTGTGTACCGCCCGCTGGGCGATACACAAATCGTCAACATTCAGGTATAAGCTGTTTTCCCGATGGAGACAGACACTACACGCTTGGGTCTGATCGAAGCCGGAGCTCCGTTTTCTGCTCCGGGCGCCGAAGCATCGCCCAACGCCACGACGCTGCATCGCCCCGGCACGGTCCGGTTGCTCTCACTGGATGGTCATGGCCGGGTCCTGGACTGGATCACCTGGCAGGACGCGGCCTGCCTCTACGCCCGCGATGCCGTCGCCTGGACCCTCGGCGATCCCTGCCTGCACATCCACGGTGGGACCAATCGTCGCAGTGGCATGCAGAGCGGAATGGACCTGCACCCGATCATCGCCGCGCGCGGCCATGCCCGCTCGCGTGCACTGGACCCGACACCGAACCTGACCAACCCGGCCCTGTTCGCCCGCGATGCCCATCTCTGTCTTTACTGTGGACAGCAGTTCGGACGCCCGACTCTGACCCGCGACCATGTCATGCCCCTGTCCAAAGGCGGCCTGGATACCTGGGAAAACGTAGTCACCGCCTGCTTCCACTGCAATTCGCGCAAGAGCGACCGCACCCCGCAACAGGCCGGCATGCCGCTGCTGGCGGTGCCGTACCGGCCGAGCTGGATCGAGCACCTGATCCTGTCCAACCGCAACATCCTGGCCGACCAGATGGCGTTCCTGAGGGCCCAGCTGCCCAAGCGTTCCAAGCTCTGCACCTGAACATCGGGGAATGCAACCCTCACCGTCCTGTCACGGGCGGCGGCGTTTGCTTGCCCCACCCCCGTTTGAGGGCGAAAATGGGCGTTCAGAACAAGTGCGAACATGATGATCGACTCTGCCCGCTATCCCCGCCTCGCGCGCATCCAGACACCGGATGACCTGCGCACGTTCGACGAATCCGAACTGACGGCGGTCGCCGATGAACTGCGTGCCTACCTGATCGAATCGGTCGGCAAAAGCGGCGGCCATTTCGCCGCCGGCCTGGGCGTGATCGAGCTCACCGTGGCCCTGCACTACCTGTACCAGACCCCGGTCGACCAGCTGGTCTGGGACGTCGGCCACCAGACCTATCCGCACAAGATCCTCACCGGTCGCCGCGACGAGATCCATACCGTCAAGCAGAAGGATGGCGTCGCGCCGTTCCCCAAGCGCGAGGAAAGCGAGTACGACACCTTCGGTGTCGGCCACTCCTCGACCTCGATCTCGGCGGCGCTGGGCATGGCCATCGCGCGCCAGACCGAAGGTGACGACCGCAAGGTCGTGGCCGTGATCGGCGATGGTGCGATGACCGCCGGCATGGCGTTCGAAGCGCTGATGCACGCCGGCGGCATGGAACCGGAACCGAACCTGCTGGTGATCCTCAACGACAACAACATGTCGATCTCCGAGGCAGTGGGCGGACTGACCAAGATGCTCGGCCGCGCCACCGGCAGCCGCACGCTCAATGCGCTGCGCGAAGGCGGCAAGAAGATCCTCGGCGACAAGAAGAACAATCCCGCGCGTTTCGTCAAGCGCTGGGAAGAACACTGGAAGGGCATGTTCGTGCCGTCCACGATGTTCGAGGAAATGGGCTTCCATTACACCGGCCCGATCGATGGCCATGACCTGCCGGCGCTGCTGTCCGCGCTGAAGACGCTGCGTGCCTCCAAGGGCCCGAAGCTGCTGCATGTGATGACCACCAAGGGCAAGGGTTACGAGCCGGCCGAAGGCGACCAGATCGGTTACCACGCGGTGGGCCCGTTCGATCCGGACAAGGGCCTGGTGGCCAAGACCGGCGCGAAGAAGCCCACCTATACCGATGTGTTTGGCGACTGGCTGTGTGACGCCGCCGCGGCCGAGCCGCGTCTGTACGGCATCACTCCGGCAATGCGCGAAGGCTCGGGCCTGGTGCGCTTCAGCAGGGAGTATCCGCAGCGCTACTTCGATGTGGCCATCGCAGAGCAGCACGCGGTGACCCTGGCCGCAGGCATGGCCACCCAGGGCGGCAAGCCGGTGGTGGCGATCTATTCCACCTTCCTGCAGCGCGCGTACGACCAGTTGGTGCATGACGTGGCCATCCAGGGCCTGGATGTGCTGTTTGCGATCGATCGCGCCGGCGTGGTCGGCCCGGATGGTGCAACCCACGCCGGCAACCTCGACCTCAGCTTCCTGCGCTGCGTGCCGAACATGGTGGTGATGGCACCCTCCAACGAAGCCGAGTGCCGGCAGATGCTCAGCACCGGCCTGCAGCACCCCGGCCCGGCTGCGGTGCGCTACCCGCGCGGCAGCGGTACCGGCGTGGATGCCGGCAGCGATCTGTCGACCCTGCCGATCGGCAAGGGCGAGCTGCGCCTGCAAGGCAACCGCGTCGCCCTGCTCGCGTTCGGCAGCACCGTTGCCGCCGCCGAACAGGTGGGTCGCGAACTGGGTTTGAGCGTGGTCAACATGCGTTTCATCAAGCCACTTGATCGCGAACTGGTGCTGGCGATGGCCAACCAGCACGACGCCCTGGTGACGATCGAAGACAACGTGGTGGCGGGCGGCGCAGGTTCGGCCGTGGCCGAACTGCTCAATGCCGAGGACGTGCTCCGTCCGATCCTGCACCTGGGCCTGCCCGATGCCTTCCAGCATCACGCCAGCCGCGAGGACCTGCTGGCCGAGGCCGGCATCGATGCGGCCGGCATCCGTGCGGCCCTGCTCAGGCGCTGGCCGCAGCTGGCCGCCGGCAACCCGCCGTTGAGCGCGGCGGGCTGAGAGCGTTGCAGGGGACTGGTGGGGCCAGGCCATGCGTGGCTCCCCAGGTTCCTCATCCACGCAAGGCGTGGATCTACCAGGTTGCTGGTGGCGCAAAAGCAGATCCACGCCATGCTTGGATGGCACGGACCGTGCCGACACGCGGCGTGCTCAGCCGTAGCTGATCGCCTCGACGAAAGCACCGCTGGACTCCACCCGCACCGAAGCGCGCTGGCCGGTATCGGTGAAATGCAGGCGGGCCAGGGTTTCGGCGAAATCGAAGGCACGGACGCCATCGCGGAACTCGATCGGCTCCGGCTTGTCCGGGTGCAGCACGCGCCATTGGCGCTGCTCACATTGCAGTCGGATCAACATGCGTTGCTCACTCCTTGAACAGCGTATCGACGACGAGAGAATGACCGCACCAGGCGCGACAGGGATGGCCAGTGCGAACCGGGACGCGCAAGGCGTCCCGGGAGTCGACAATACGAGGAAAGAAATGTGATCGCTATCAGATTTTTCTGATCTTGAGCCGATTGCGACAGCCGCTCAGTTCACCTGGAACTGGGCCCTGCAGCCATTGCTGACCCAGATGCCACGGCGGTCCCAGCCCCAGGTCTGGCCTTCGATGCAGGCACTGCGCGATTCCTGTCGTACCAGCCGCACGCCGCGACGAACCTGCGCGTCGCAGTACTGCTGGCGCCGGTCATTGGAATGGCAGGCAATCACCTGGCCGCCACCACCCCACTGGCTGCCGCCCCAGCCGTTGCCACCACCGCCACCCCAACCACCGCCGCCACCGCCCGGCCGCCGGTATTCACCGACGAATTCGGCACGGCAGCCCTGGGTAACCCAGACACCGTAACGGGACTGGCCCCAGGTCTCACCTTCCACGCAGGGGGAGCCGGACAACTGGCGGATCATGCGCGCACGCCCTTCCAGCCGGCACTCGTTGCTGCGGTTCTTGACCGATTCGCAGCGCACGATGCCATTGCCACCACGATCGTCGTAGCGATCGTCGTAGCCATAGTTCTGCGCCTGCACGCCGCCAGCGGCAGCCATCATCGGCAACACGGTGCACGCCACGGTGCGCCAAGTGAGTCCCTTGCCCATCCCTTGTCTCCAGGTGAATACGGTGGAGGCAAGCATCAGGGATTCCCGGCGTGGCGCACAGAGGGAGCCGCGACGGTGGTTTTTCCCCCATTCAACCAACCCAACCGCAACTGACTGCGGCTGCGGTGGCTCAGCGGCCGAAGTGCAGCGCGTCGACCGCGGTGCCCAGCGCTTCCACGCGGACGATGCTGTGCTGGCCGGTACGGCAATGATGTTCGCTGGCCCGCGAGACGGCGGCGTCGAAGGCGGCCGCACCGCTGCTGAAGTCTTCAGTCGCGCGTGTCTGCGGATCCAGGACGGACCAGCGCTGGGCGTTGCATTGGACAGTGATGACCATGGTGGGCTCCTGCGGTTCTGGGAAATCGGGGACCGGCACAAGGCCGATCTCCGATGCCCGACCAGCCTAGCCAGCGCCTCGGGGAAGACCTATCGGATTTATCCGAAAACTCCCCACCATCGCCTCAGAAAGCGCCCCCCATCACATCCCTGAGGCCATTTAGGAAACCCGTTCCGTGACCCTTGTCACGAAGTCAGCCGCGCTTCACACTATCGTCATCAACAGGGGCCCCTTCCACATGCGCACCTCGCTTCCACTGCAGCGTTCGACGCTGCTGAAGTTCTATTTCGCCGCCAGCTACGTGGTACTGATCGAGGAACTGATCCGCGCATCGCTGAGTTGAGGATCGGCCAGCCATGCTTGCCGCTGCTGACGGGACCGAACAGACTGTCGGTTTACGGCACGGAGCCGCGCCCATGAAAGTCCTGTTGCTGATCCCGCTGCTGGCCCTTGCTGCGTGTGCCAGCCCGGAAAAACCCGTCACCCATGACGCCGCCACACCCGTGGTCGGTGGCGACCGCGATGCGCACGGTTGCATCGGTTCGGCCGGCTATCAGTGGTGCGAACACAGCCAGCGCTGCGAGCGCCCGTGGGAACTGGCGCAGGCGCAGGGCCTGGCCAACACCGCCGAAGCCATCGATGCCTACTGCGCCACCCCGGCGTCGCCGGCACGCAGGTAACGGGCCCGCCAATGACCAACCTGACCCCGCTGCCCGCGCTGGCACCTGGCCGCTACCGCCACTTCAAAGGTGGCGAGTACGAGGTGATCGACATCGTCCGCAGCAGTGAGACGCTGCAGCCGATGGTTCTCTATCGCGCTTTGTATGGCGAGGGCGGCCTGTGGGTGCGCCCCTATTCGATGTTCATCGAGCAGGTGCCCGGCGAGCACGGCCCGCAGGCGCGTTTCGCCCGCATCAGCGACTGAGCGGTGCGGCTCACGCCGCGCGCACGGTATCGCCGGGCATGCTGAAGGCCCCCTGCGAGACGGAACCCGCATGCGCCACACCCTGTTGATCGCCCTGTCGCTGGCCAGTACCCCGGTGCTGGGCGCGGAACCTCCCAGCTTCGATCGTCCCGGCATCGGCTTCGGCACCGACACGGTGCCGCGTGGCGGCCTTGCCGTCGAACTGGGCCTGCCCAGCTATCAACGTGAGCGTGATCGCGACGGCCTGCGCACGACGACGCTGTCCAGCGACCTGCTGCTGCGCACCGGGCTGGCGCCGGGCTGGGAACTGCAACTGGCGTCCACGCCATGGCAGCGCCAGCGAGAACGTGGCCCCGGCATGCCGCGCACGCAGCAGCGCGGCGCCGGCGACAGCACCGTCGGAGTGAAATGGGCAGGTCCCGGCAGTACCGAGCGCACGGCCTGGGCGCTGCTGGCCAGCGGGGTGATCGCGCGTGGCGATGCAGCCTTCAGCGACGGCCGCCAGTACGCGCTGGCCGCCAGCGCCGAGCACAGCTTCAACGACCGCTGGAGCGGCGCGCTGTATGGCAGTCATCAGCGGGGCGCCGGCCAGCGCAGCACCACCTGGTCGCCCAGCCTTTCGTTGAGCGTGACCGAGCGGCTTGGCACCTATCTCCAAGCCGGTTTCACCCACGCCAACCAGCAACCCGACCAGGCTATCGCCGGCGCAGGCCTGACCTGGATGCTGCGACCGAACGTGCAGTTGGACGCCTCTTTCGATCTGGGCCTCAATCGCAACAGCCCCGACCTGCAGCTCGGCACCGGCATCGCGTTCTATCTGCAATGACCCTCGTGGCCTGATGGTGCAGTCCGGCGCATCCCCTCGCACCATAATCAAAGCGTCCCTTCGGTTTCGTTTCCGATGCCCTGCTGCAGGAGCAGAGCAACGACATCGGGCAACATGCTTGAGCAGGCGCTGCCGGTCCACTGGCGCACGTGGATACGGGGCACGCTCGCGTTGCCGATGGCTACCGGGTCACCGCCGATGGGCGGCCGCTGGATGAAAACGAGCGCCAGAATGCCCAGGCTGTGGCCCTCGAGGCAATTAAGCTGTGCGAACCGGCATGAGCAGGAGGATTCGATGAACCCATATGTCTACCTGGCCGGTGCGATCGTGCTGGAGGTGATCGCCACGTCCCTGCTCAAGGCATCGGAAGGCATGACCCGGCTCGGTCCCACGCTGGGCGCGCTTGCCGGTTACGGTGTGTGCTTCTACCTGCTGTCGCTGACGATGAAGTCGATCCCCACCGGCATCGCCTATGCGATCTGGTCCGGCGTCGGCATCGTGCTGATTTCGCTGATCGGACTGCTGGTGTTCAAGCAGCGCCTGGACGCTCCGGCGCTGATCGGCATCGGCCTGATCTGTGCCGGCGTGCTGGTCATCAACCTGTTCTCGCACAGCAGCACGCATTGAACGCGCTGCTGCACGAACACCCGGGCTAGGCGACCTTCTTGGCGACGGTCATGCCAAGCACGAAAAGTACGACAGCAATGATGATGCCGGCCCAGAACAGGAACTTGGCGATGCCCACGGCAGCGCCGGCGATGCCGCCGAAACCCAGCGCACCTGCGATCAGGCCGATGATGGCGAAAATGATGGCCCACTTGATCATGTCGATCCTCTCCCTGGCGGGAATACTGAAGGTGGGATCAGGTTAGGTACGCCGCGATGCCACACGCGTGAACAGGTCGCAGGCGCGGCGTGAAACGAACCCGCTCAGCGCGGCCGGAAGCGCAGCAGCGCCACTGCGAAAGCGAGGAACACGCTGCCGACCAGGCGTTCGAACCAGCGTTGCGCAAATGGCTTTGCCAGCCAACGGCGCAGCCCATGCCCGCCTGCGGCATACATCACGTACCAGAACAGTTCGCAGGTGGCGAAGGTCGCCACCAGCACCGTGTACTGCACGGCCTGGCCACGCGCGGGGTCGACGAACTGCGGCAGGAACGCGGCGGCGAACAGCAGCAGCTTGGGATTGCTCAACCCCACCAGCAGGCCACCACGGAACACTGCCCAGGCACCGTGCACCGGCGCCAGCGCTGCTGCATCGACGTCTGTCGCCACCGGCGCCTGCCGGTAGCTGTCCCGCCACGCCTTGATGCCCAGCCAGGCGAGGTAGGCCACACCCAGGTAGCGCAGCACATCGAACAGCATCGGCGATGATCGCAGCACCGCGCTCAGGCCGGCCGCGGACGCCGCAAGCACCAGCAGCATCGCCAGCAGGCAACCGGCCATGGCCGGCACGCTGCGACGGAAGCCCAGGCCGACGCTGCGCCCCAGGATGTGCAGCATGTTCGGGCCCGGCGTGCCACACAGCACGAAGACTGTCGCCAGGAACCACCACCAGGTATGCAGGGCCATCACTTCATCCACCGTAATAATCCCTGCAAGGATAGTGCGCAGCGGCTGTCACCACCATGTACAGTCCGGGGTCGATTCGACGGTTACAGCTGCTGCGGCTCAGCCGGTGGCAATGCGCGATGCGCGCAGCCCGGTCATCGCGATGCGCAGCACCCGCAGCGCCGAGCGCAGGAACACGACCAGCAGCGCGATGGCGACCAGCAGGTCCGGCCAACCGGCACCGAACAGCGCCACCAGTCCCGCCGCCAGCACCACCGAAACGCCCTCGAAGATATCGTTGCGTGCGCATTCCCAGGCCGATGCCAGGTTCACGTCATCATTGCGATACGGCGTCAGCAGCCACAGGCAGACACCGTTGGCAGCCAGGTTCAACAGCGCGGCCAGGCCCATGCTTTCGAACAGGGGGACCTGCGGATGCGCCAGCCGCCATCCGATCTGTGCCGCCACTGCCACGGCCGCAGCCAGGATCAGCACGCCCTTGAACAACGCAACCCGCGCCTTGGCCGCCACGCCGGCCCCCACCACCAGCAGGCTCAGCAGGTATGTGGCCGCATCGCCCAGGTTGTCCAGCGCAGCGGAGAGCAACGAGGACGAATGGCTGTACCAGGACGCGCCGACCATCATCAGGAAGGTCGCCAGGTTGATCAGCAGGACGATCCACAGCACGCGCCGGTGGCGCGCCTGCATGGCTGCCACATCCAGCGTCTTGCCGCAGCCACAGCATTCGCCCATCGCCCTGCCCTCTGCCTGTCGTACCCCATTATCACGCCGATCAGGCCCGTCGGCAGCTGCTGCGACGGGTCCACCCACAATTGCACGTCCTGGCCCATGTTGTGCTGCAATGGAGCTTCCCCGGCACGGAGACACGCATGAAGACGCTTGGCCTGATCGGTGGCATGAGCTGGGAGAGTTCGGCGCAGTACTACCGCCTCATCAACGAAGAGGTACGCGCGCGGCTGGGCGGCGCGCATTCGGCGCAGCTGCTGATGTGGTCACTGGATTTCGCCCGCATCAAGCAGCTGCAGCACGACGGCGACTGGAATGCCCTGGGCAACGAAATGGTCGGTGCCGCACAGCGGCTGCAAGCCGGTGGCGCCGACCTGCTGCTGATCTGCACCAACACCATGCACAAACTCGTTGCTGAGATCGAGGCGGCCTGCCCGCTGCCCTTGCTGCATATCGCCGACCCGACCGCCACGGCGATCGTGCAGGCCGGTCTGCAGCGCGTCGGCCTGCTCGGCACCGCCTTCACCATGGAGGAAGACTTCTACCGTAGCCGCCTGAGCGAGCGCTTCGGCCTGGACGTACTGGTTCCGGAGGCCGATGACCGCCGCGAGGTACATGCGATCATCTACGAGGAGTTGATCGCCGGGGTGGTCAACGAGCGATCACGGCAGGTGTACGTCGAAGTGATTGAACGCCTCGTTGCCCGCGGTGCCGAGGCGATCATCCTCGGCTGTACCGAGATCATGCTGCTGGTACGCGCCGAAGACAGCCCGGTGCCCCTGTTCGACACCACGACCCTGCATGCGCGCGCGGCAGTGGACGCAGCGTTGGCGTAACCCACGGCGGGGTGCAGTCGAACAGGCTCGACTGCACGGTCAGGCGTCCGGTCACGCAGGCGATTCGGGTTGCACTTCCAGCGAAGTGACCAGCCATTCCACCACCGGTGGCGAATCGCACAGGAAGAACACGGCGTCGCCGCTGCGGGCTTCGGTCAGCATCCGGTAGACACTGATGGCCACGCCCGATTGGCTGGCAATGAAGATCTCGCCGCTGCGCGGCCCGTCGGCCTGGCGGGAAACCCGGCGCAGGGCATCGCGGGCCGCAACCGTATCTTCCGGCTCGGCTTCGCGGGTCAGTTCCAGGCCACGCAGGCCCCAGGCAACAAAAACACGCTTGCCCTTGAACGTCGTGTCCAGGACCTGCACGTCGGCCGCGCCTGTGCCGGCCGACCGATGAATGACGATACTGCTGATCAACGCAACCCCCTGTGGTCGTCGTGGTCCGCACATCCTTGTCCGCACCCGTGCCAGCAGCCACGGGCGAGGCCCGAAAGCCGCATCCGAAAGCGCTGGAACGTGTAAAAAACTGTAAACCGATGCAATCGGATGTGCCCGGGATGATACGGGATGTAACGCCCTGCATGCGCCGTCGCACACTTATAAATCCGTCCTGAGCCAGCGCAGCCCGCGGTCGTCGCAGAGCGCCATACGTGCGCCATTCTTGCGTCCCATCCCCAAACCGAGGTTTCAATGAGCCTTCGCCTGCTACTGCCCTTGGGTGGCTCTGCACTTGCCCTGCTGCTGGCCGCAACGACCGTCTCGGCCCAGGATTACGACAGCGAATCGTCACCGCGCACGACCTGCGAATCGCACTTCAACAAGACCCAGCAGTGCCCGTTCGAAGGACGCGCGCGACTGGCGCGGCAGCTGTCGGTGACGCGATGCGTTGAAGATGACAACTGGGGACAGCGCCGCGGCATGCTGTGGGTTACCGACGGCTGCCGCGCCGAATTCGTCGCCGAAGAACGCGGGCGTGGCCGCTGGCCCGGGCGTGGGCGTGACCGTGATCGCGATGGCGAGCGCCTGGTCTGCGAATCCTACGAAAACAAGGAGAAACAGTGCCGCATCCGCGTCCGTCATGACGTGCGGCTGGTCAAGCAGAAATCGGTCACCCCCTGCACCGAGGACCGCAACTGGGGCTGGGACCGACGCGGTGTATGGGTCAGCGACGGCTGCCGCGCCGAATTCCGCGTCTACTGAGTGCGATGGCTGCGGGCCCATCATCGCTAGAATGAAGCTCCCGCAGCAGGAAACACCGCATGGAACGCTGGTACCTGGCAACGATGATGTCCTTGCTGCTGCATCAGATCGATGCCGCGTTCTGGCAGGAGTGGCGGATGTTCCAGGTGCCCGGCGGCATCCAGGGATTCCTGCTTTTCAATCTGCTTGCCATCGGCGTACTGCTGCACGGTTACCGTCAGGTCGTGCTCGGCCTGGGCTCTGCGCGCCGCTACGCACTGCTGTGCGGCGCGCTGGGTATCGGCACAGCCCTCATCCATGCAGGCTTCGCTGCGGCCGGTCGCGATGAATTCCACCTGCCCCTGTCGCTGCTCACGCTTCTGGCCTGCCTGGTCAGCGGCAGCGGTTTGCTGCTGCGCAGCCGTCGGCGATGAACGTGCGGGCTCCAGCAGTTCGGATACGCGCGGCCGTGCGCACGGATCTTCCGGCACTGATCGCCCTGGACAGCGTTGCGGCCGATGACCCACGGCGTGCCGTGCAGATCGGCCAATGGCTGGCGAACGGCCACATGCACGTCGCCGAACTCGACGACACGCTGGCCGGCTACCGGGTCCAGCACCGGCACTTCTTCGGTGAAGCCTTCATCGAGATGCTGATGGTCACCGCGCCACTGCGCGGAAACGGCGTCGGCAGCGCGCTGCTTCTGCATGCCACCTCGTGCAGCGCAGGTGCCAGGCTTTTCACCTCCACCAACCAATCCAACGCCCACATGCAGCGGCTGCTGGCAGCCGCTGGTTTCCAGCAGTGCGGCATCGTGCACGGCCTCGACGAAGGCGATCCGGAGTTGATCTACCGCTTCGCTGCTGACGATGTGAGGTAAGGCGCGACCTTCGCTTCCAGCAGCGCCATCAGCGCCGGATCCATGCAGCGATAGTCGTCGGGGATATCCAGGCAGTGCAGCGGCGTGTGCTCAAGCAGGCGGGCAAAATTCGCCTGCAGCCGATGCTGGTGCTTGGGCTCCATCACGAAGATGACATCAGCCCAGCGGATATCCGCTGGGCTGATGGGCCGGCGCGCATGCGGGCTGGTGCCTGCCGAGCGCGCACTGATACCTGGCCGGCGCTGCCACATCGCTTCAGCGGTGGGGCTGCGCAGCTGGTTGCGACTGCAGACAAACAACAGGTTCAACATTCCTGGTCCAGCAGTTGCCGCGGGCTGAGCACTGGATAGGTGAAACCCAGCTGGCGCGCCCGCAGCAGCTTGTCGCCGCGCGTATACATCAGCTTCCAGTTCTTTTCCGGCTTGAAGATCGACGGTGCTGCCGTGTGGTCGCCAGCGTGGTGGCGCGACTGCGAGCGCCTCCAGGCGCGGTTCCTTTGCGTTTCCATGATCGTGTTCTCGTGAGTACCGGGTTCAGCAGCCGCGGTAGTACGAGTGCGCGCAGGATACAACGCCGCAACAAAAAAGCCCACGCATCGCTGCGCAGGCTTGTCTGTTACATCACAGTGGTCGGGACGGCCGGATTCGAACCGACGACCCTCTGCCCCCCAGGCAGATGCGCTACCAGGCTGCGCTACGCCCCGACTGATGCTGCGATGTGCCCGCCAGTGCGGCGGGCCGTGAAGTATAGCGGATTACGGCGGAAATGGGTCAGCGACGCAGCAGTTGCAGCACTTCTTCCAGTTCCATCCGCACCTGCTTGATGATCTGGTTGCTCAAGGCCGATTCCTCGCGCGCATCCGGACCATCCAGGCGCAGGCGCGCGCCACCGATGGTGTAGCCCTGTTCGTACAACAGGCTGCGGATCTGCCGCACCATCAGCACGTCGTGGCGCTGGTAGTAACGACGGTTGCCACGGCGCTTGGCCGGCTCGAGACTGGGAAACTCGGTTTCCCAGTAGCGCAGCACGTGCGGCTTGACGTCGCACAGTTCGCTGACTTCACCAATGGTGAAGTAGCGCTTGGCCGGAATCGGCGGAAGTTCGCGGTTACTGCCCGGATCCAGCATAAGCTTCCACCCTCTCCTTGAGCTTCTGGCCCGGACGGAAGGTAACCACCGTACGGGCGGAAATCGGAATTTCCTCGCCGGTCTTGGGGTTGCGACCCGGGCGCTGGTTCTTGCGCCGCAGGTCGAAATTGCCAAAGCCCGACAGCTTCACCTGACGTCCCTGTTCCAATGCTTCACGCAGCACATCGAAGAACGCGTCGACGAATTCCTTGGCTTCCCGCTTGTTCAGACCGACTTCGTCGAACAGCTTTTCCGCCATCTCCGCCTTGGTCAATGCCATTGCCTGCTACCCCCGAGTGCTGCCCGCTCAGCCGCGGATCCGGGCGTGGTGTTCACGCTCGATGGCAGTGACCGCCTCGGCCACTACCGCTTCCACGTCGCGGTCCGTCAGAGTGCGCGACTTGTCCTGCAAAATCAAGCCCATAGCGAGACTCTTGAATCCCGGCTCGACGCCCTGGCCGACATAGCGATCGAACAGGTTCAGCTCGCGCAGCAGCGGACCGGCAGCCTGGCGGATGGTCGCGGCCAGGTCACTCCAGACCACCTGTTCAGGCACCAGGAAGGCCAGGTCGCGGCGCACTGCCGGGTAGCGCGACAGTTCACCGGCGCGCGGCAGCGCACGGGCCGACAGCGCTTCCAGATCCAGCTCGAAGGCGTACACGTCCACGTCGATGTCCATCGCCTTGGCCAGGCGCGGGTGGATCTGGCCGATCCAGCCGATGGCCAGGCCGTCGCGGAACACCTCGGCCGAACGCACCGGATGACCGTAGGCACGCGAGGATGGGCGGAACTCCAGGACCGCGCCACTGGCCGCGGCCAGCGATTCCAGGTCGCCCTTCAGGTCATGGAAATCAACCTTGCGGGTCGGCAGGCCCCACTGCACCGCCTGCGCTTCACCGCAGACCGCAGCGGCCACGCGCGGGGTTTCCAGCGGCGCCGGCTGGCCATCTCCGGCCTGCTGCGCGAATACGCGGCCGAGTTCGAACAGTCGCACCCGGCCGAGCTGGCGGGCGGCGTTGCGGCCCAGTGTGGCGACCAGGCCCGGCAGCAGCGACGGGCGCATCACCGCCAGTTCGGCCGACAGCGGGTTGGCCAGCGGCACCAGATCCTCGCGCAGCTGCCACTGGCCCAGCAGGCCATCGTCGACGAAGGCGAAATTGACGGTTTCCTGCAGATCGCGTGCGATCAGCTGGCGGCGCACGCTCAGCGCGTCCAGCTGGGTCTCGGACGGCATCGCGACACGCGATGCGCCACCCGGCAGCGTGGTCGGGATCTGCTCATAACCGTGGATCCGGGCCAGCTCCTCGATCAGGTCTTCTTCGATGGCGATGTCGAAGCGGCGGCTCGGCGCGGTGACCTGCCAGCCTTCGCCAGCGTCCACCACCTGCATGCCCAGCGCGCGCAGGATGCGCTCGACTTCGGCGTCTTCGATGGTGATGCCCAGCACGCGGGTGATGCGCGCGCGGCGCAGCAGGATCGTCGCCGGCTGCGGCAGGTCGGCCTCCCGTACCGCTTCGGTAACCGGTGCGGGGGTACCGCCGGCCAGGTCCAGCACCAGGCGGGTGGCGTATTCGATGGCAGTACGCGGCAGCGCCGGGTCAACGCCACGCTCGAAGCGGTGGCCGGCATCGGTGTGCAGGCCCAGCTTGCGGCCGCGGCCCATGATCGCGGCCGGCGCGAAGTGCGCCGCTTCCAGGAACACGGCGGTGGTGGCATCGGTGACGCGCGTGTCGAAGCCGCCCATCAGGCCGGCCAGGCCGACCGCGCGATCAGCGTCGGTGATCACCAGGAAGCTGTCGTCCAGCGCAGCATCGCGGCCATCCAGCAGCTTCAGGCTTTCGCCTGCGCGCGAACGACGCACGCCGATCGTGCCCTGCAGGGTGCCGAGATCGTAGGCGTGCATCGGCTGGCCCAGCTCGAGCATCACGTACTGGGTGATGTCGACCAGCAGCGATACCGGGCGCACGCCGCTGCGGCGCAGGCGCTCGGCCATCCACAACGGGGTCTTCGCCGCGGCGTTGACACCTTCGATGACACGACCCAGATAGCGCGGCGCTTCGGCACCGGCGTCAAGCTGGATCGCCAACTCGCGGCTGCTCTGGGCAGCAATCGGTGCTGCGATGAAATCCAGCACCTCGCTGCGCGTCGCCGCGGCAACGTCATAGGCGATGCCGCGGATGCTGAAGCAGTCGGCGCGGTTGGGGGTCAGCTTGATCTCGATGCTGGCATCCGGCAGGCCGAGGTACTCCACCAGGGTCTGGCCGACCGGGGCGTCATCGGGCAGCTCCAGCAGGCCCGAGGCATCGCTGTCCAGGCCCAGCTCCTTGGCCGAGCACAGCATGCCGTTGGATTCGACGCCGCGCAGCTTGGCCGGCTTGATCTTCAACTCACCGATCTGCGCACCGACCATCGCCAGCGGCGCGACCAGGCCCGGTCGTGCATTCGGCGCACCACAGACGATCTGCAGCAGCTCGGCCTGCCCCGCATCAACCCTGCACACCTGCAGGCGGTCGGCTTCGGGATGGCGCTCGGCTTCGACGATACGCGCGACGACCACGTGCTGCAGGCCATCGCCAAGCGCGGTCACCTCTTCCACTTCCAGGCCGATGGCGGTCAGCACCGCGCTGAGCTCATCGCGCGAGGCAGTGGTCGGGACGTGGCTGCGCAGCCAGTTTTCGGAGAATTTCATGGGGTTACCCTGGTGGGCCCGGCGCCTGCGCCTGGGCCTGCGTTGTTGAGTCCGCCGGGCATGGCCCGGCGCTACCTGATGCGTTACGCGAACTGCTTGAGGAAGCGCACGTCGTTCTCGAAGAACGCGCGCAGGTCGTTGACGCCGTAGCGCAGCATCGCGAAACGCTCCACGCCCATGCCGAAGGCAAAGCCGGTGTAGCGTTCCGGATCGATGCCGACGTTGCGCAGCACGTTCGGGTGCACCATGCCGCAGCCGAGCACTTCCAGCCAGCGGGTGCTGCCATCGGGCTGCTGCCAGGCGATGTCCACTTCCGCGCCGGGTTCAACGAACGGGAAGTAGCTGGGGCGGAAGCGCATCTCGAAATCGCGCTCGAAGAACGCACGCACGAACTCGGACAGCGTGCCCTTCAGGTCGGCGAAGGTCGAATGCTCGTCGACCAGCAGGCCTTCGACCTGGTGGAACATCGGCGAGTGGGTCTGGTCGCTGTCGCTGCGGTAGACCTTGCCGGCGGCGATCATGCGCAGCGGCGGCTGGTGCTCGCCCATGTAGCGCACCTGCACACCGGAGGTATGCGTGCGCAGCAGCCGGCCGTCACCGAAGTAGAAGGTGTCATGCATGGCACGCGCCGGATGGTGCGGCGGGAAGTTCAGCGCCTCGAAGTTGTGCCAGTCGTCCTCGATCTCCGGCCCTTCGGACAACTCGTAGCCCAGCCGGCCGAAGATGCCGGTGATGCGCTCGAGGGTACGGGTGATCGGGTGCAGGCCGGCGCGTTCGCCACTGCGGCCCGGCAAGGTGACGTCGATCGCCTCGGCCGCCAGCCGCGCATCAAGCGCAGCATCTTCCAGCACCGCCTTGCGCTCGCCCAGCGCGCTGCTCAGCGCGTCGCGGGCCTGGTTGATGGCCTCACCGGCCGCCTTGCGTTCGTCGGCCGGCAGCGCACCGAGCTGCTTGAGCTGCGAGGTGATGCTGCCGCTCTTGCCAAGCAGGGCCACGCGCAGCTGCTCCAGCGCGTCCGGGCTCTGCGCGGCGGCCACGTCGGCCAGCGCCTGGGAAGTGAGGGATTGGATGTCGCTCATGGGTAGCCGGAACTCCAGTCGGTCTGCCATCGCGATGCGCGAAGGGCCGCGCCGTCGCAACCGCTTGCCGGTCGCCCGCCATCTGCACGGCTGCGCCCGGCACAAAAAAGAATGGGGAAGGACTTGCGCCCTTCCCCATGCATTGCCTCTACCTGACACCGTTCTCCGTGAACGGCAACGGCATCGGGAAGGACTTATGCCGCCAGTGCGCCCTTGGCCTTTTCGGCCAGTGCAGCAAAGCCAGCTGCGTCGTGCACGGCGATGTCAGCCAGAACCTTGCGGTCCAGGGTGATGCCAGCCTTCAGCAGGCCGTTCATGAAACGGCTGTAGCTCAGGCCGTTGATGCGGGCAGCCGCGTTGATGCGGGTGATCCACAGCGAACGGAAGTTGCGCTTCTTCTGCTTACGGCCGATGTAGGCGTACTGCTGTGCCTTGATGACCGCCTGCTTGGCGACGCGGAAGACCTTGCGACGGGCATTGTAGTAGCCCTTCGCCAGATCAAGGATTTTCTTGTGGCGGCGACGCGCCTGTACGCCACGCTTTACTCGTGCCATGTATCAGTCCTCAGAGGTAGGGAAGCATGCGGTCCAGACGGCCTGCGTCTTCTGCGCGGACGTGATTCGTCTGACGCAGGTTACGCTTACGCTTGGTCGCTTTCTTCGTGAGGATGTGGCTACGGTTGGCGTGGCCGCACTTGTACTTGCCCGAGGCGGTCTTGCGGAAACGCTTGGCCGCTGCCCGGTTGGTCTTGATCTTGGGCATTGCAATGTCCTTGATGGGATATGACCCTGGTTTCTGACTGATCTGGCGGCGGCCTGGGCCGCTCTTTCCGTCCTGCCATGATCGGCGTACGACCCGTCCTGGGTGGGTCGAGCCGGGCATGATACAGGCAAATCAGCCCTGTAACCAGCCCCCACACCGTTTTCACACCGAGTCCGGCCCTGCCGCCCCGCAAAAAGCAAAAGGACGCCAGCGGCGTCCCTTCACCTTCATCCATTCAGCCGCCAGGCGCCCCGCGAGGCAGCCCGTCAGGCGTCAGGTCTTCTTCTTCGGCGCGATCATCATCACCATCTGACGGCCTTCTAGGCGCGGACGGGATTCGATGACGATGTCTTCGCCCAGATCGGCTTCGATCCGGCCAGCCATCTCGCGGCCCAGTTCCTGATGGCTCATTTCACGGCCACGGAAACGGATGTTGACCTTGATCTTGTCGCCTTCTTCAAGGAAACCGCGCATCTTGCGCAGCTTGATCTGGTAGTCGCCCTCGTCCGTGACCGGACGGAACTTCACTTCCTTGATCTCGACCTGCTTGGTCTTCTTCTTGGCCTCGCTGGCCTTCTTCTGGGCTTCGAACTTGAACTTGCCGAAGTCCATGATCTTGCACACCGGCGGATCGGCCTGCGGCTGGATCTCGACCAGGTCCAGGCCTTCATCTTCGGCCATGGACAACGCTTCGTCTCGCGTCAACACGCCGATCATTTCTCCGTCACTGCCGATCACGCGGACGCGCGGCACACGGATTTCCTGATTCTTGCGGTTCTGTTTGTTGTCAGGGGTACTGATATTGCGATCTCCCAAGGGTGTCGAACCCGGCCCGGGCGCCAATGCGCACGGGCCGGACCTTTGTTTACGCGCCCTCGGCCTGGAGCCGCTCGGTGAAAGCCTGGAGGCTCATGCTGCCGAGATCTTCGCCAGAACGCGTACGCACCGCCACAGCGCCGTTTTCCTTCTCGCGGTCACCAATGACCAGCAGGTACGGCACGCGCTGCAGCGTGTGCTCGCGAATCTTATAGCCGATCTTCTCGTTACGCAAATCGGCGCTGACGCGGAAGCCTTGATCCGCAAGGCTTTTGGTCACCGCAGAGACGTATTCAGCCTGCGCATCGGTGATATTGGCCACCACCACCTGGGTCGGCGCCAGCCAGGCCGGGAACTGGCCGGCATGGTGCTCGATCAGGATGCCCAGGAAACGCTCCATCGAGCCGACGATGGCCCGGTGCAGCATCACCGGATGCTTCTTCTGGCTGTTCTCGTCCACGTATTCAGCGCCCAGACGGCCGGGCATCATGAAATCGACCTGCATGGTGCCCAGCTGCCAGGTGCGGCCGATGGCGTCCTTCAGGTGGTACTCGATCTTCGGGCCGTAGAAGGCGCCCTCGCCCGGCAGTTCCTGCCATTCCACGCCACAGGCGGTCAGCGCCGAACGCAGCGCGCCCTCGGCCTTGTCCCAGGTGGCATCGTCACCCAGGCGCGATTCCGGGCGTAGGGCGATCTTGATCTGGATCTCGTCGAAGCCGAAGTGCTGGTATACCGCCAGTGCCTGCTGGTGGAACGCGGTCACTTCCGATTCGATCTGCGCCTCGGTGCAGAACACGTGGCCGTCGTCCTGGGTGAAGCCACGCACGCGCAGGATGCCGTGTAGCGCCCCGGAGGGCTCGTTGCGGTGGCAGGAACCGAATTCACCGTAGCGGATCGGCAGGTCGCGATAGCTGTGCAGGCCCTGGTTGAACACCTGGATGTGGCCCGGGCAGTTCATCGGCTTGACCGCGTAGGTGCGCTTCTCCGATTCGGTGAAGAACATGTTGTCCTGGTAGTTGTCCCAGTGGCCGGACTGCTTCCACAGGCTCACGTCCAGGATCTGCGGGCAGCGCACTTCGCCATAGCCGCTGTTGCGGTAGACCTTGCGCATGTACTGCTCGACCACCTGCCACAGCGCCCAGCCCTTGGGATGCCAGAACACCAGGCCCGGTGCTTCTTCCTGCAGGTGGAACAGGTCCTGCTGCTTGCCGATGCGACGGTGGTCGCGCATCTCGGCTTCCTCGATGCGCTTGATGTAAGCCTCGAGCTGCTTCTTGTCGGCCCATGCGGTGCCATAGATGCGCTGCAGCTGCTCGTTCTTGGCATCGCCACGCCAATAGGCGCCGGAAATGCGGGTCAGCTTGAAGGCCTTCAGGAAGCGCGTGTTCGGCACGTGCGGACCACGGCACATGTCCACGTATTCCTGGTGGTAGTACATGCCCATCGCCTGGATGTCGTCGGACATGTCTTCGATCAGGCGCAGCTTGTAGTCCTCGCCACGGGCCTTGAAGATCTCGATGACTTCCGCACGCGGCGTCATCTTCTTGATGACGTCGTAGTCCTGCGCGATCAGTTCGCCCATGCGCTTTTCAATCGCGGCCATGTCGTCCGGGGTGAACGGGCGCTCGGAGTAGATGTCGTAGTAAAAGCCCTCGGCGATCACCGGGCCGATGACCATCTTCACGTCCGGATAGAGCTGCTTGACCGCGTGGCCGACCAGGTGGGCGCTGGAGTGGCGGATGATGTCCACGCCCTCCTCGTCCTTGGCGGTGATGATGCGCAGGGACGCATCGTGGTCGATGACGTCACTGGCATCGACCAGCACGCCATCCACCGAACCGGCGATGGTGGCCTTGGCCAGGCCGGCGCCGATCGACTGGGCGACGTCCATGACGCTGACGGGATTTTCGAATTCGCGGCGGCTGCCGTCGGGAAGGGTAATCGTGATCATTGCAATGGCTTCATGCGGGGCCCGTCGTGGCGGGCTGGAAAGCGCTCCCGGGCTGTCGTCCGGGCAATAAAAAAGCGCCGCGAGGGCGCCTGGAATGCAGGGCCTTCGGGGCAGGTCAACAGTGGGCGGTGGTAGTGCTCATGTCGCACGCTCGGCCGGCGCAGTGCGCGGGCCACCTTGGTTCCAGGATGTGGTTGCCCGTGATCTTAAACCAGCGGCGGACAAAGCCCAAGCGGTGCCTGAATGGCGCTGGCTGGCGGCGTGAAAACGCAATGATTACCATGTCCGCGCAGCCCGCCCCGTGCCGGCCTGCCCGCTTCCCCCCAGGATCCTGCAATGCGCCACCCGCCCCGACCGGCGCCTGCCGGTCCCGCCCGTGCCCCGCGTTCACCGGCCATATGCCGGGCCCGGAGCCCCCGATGATCACCGTTGGCCTGTCGACCCTGGGCTTCTGCAGCCTCGGCATGCTGTCGGCGATGTTCTCCGCGCTGGCCTTCTATGCCGCCTCCCCGCACTGCCGCTGGCCACGCCTGCGCCGTGCCGGGCGCCTGGGCCGGCAGATCGGCCTGGTCGCTGCAGTCGCTGCGCTGTGGCTGTGGATGGCCGAACTGGGCTTTGCCGCCGGCCTGGTGGCGATGCTGTGCACTTGGATGCTGGCCGCCATGCTGCTGCCGGCACTGGCCGCGTGGCACCGCCCCGATGTGGAGCCGCGCTGATGTGGTCGCGCGCACTGGCCGGCATCTTCGCCGGCTTCTTCCTTGCCGCTGCGGCGACCGGCCTGGTCGCATGGCTGCCGCCGGGCCCCTGGCAGAAGGCCTTGGTGCCGAGCCTGATCGCGTTCGTCCCGTTGTGGATGCTGGCCGCGCTGTGGGCCTTCAGTTTCCGCAGCCCGTTGCGCGCTTGGCTGACCCTGGCCGGTTGCGCGGCCCTTGGCTTCGCCGTACTCGGCCTGCTGCGCCTGGCCGGCGCAGTGCAATGAGATCGACCGCATGAAATTCAGTTCACAGACCCTGCGCACGTTCACCACCCTGCACACCTGGGTCGGCCTGGTCGCCGGCTTCGGGCTGTTCGTGGCGTTCTATGCCGGCGCACTGACCCTGTTCCACCATGACCTCCCGCTGTGGCAGACGCCTGGCGCGGCAACCGCATTGCCGGCCGGCCTGGATGACGCCCAGTACCTGCTCGACGACGTGCTGGCCACGCATGCGGAAGCGCGTCGCCACGTCGGCATGACCTTCCCGGGCGCCGATCATCCGCAGCCGCTGGCCTACTGGCAGGCCGAAGACGGCAGCTGGCGCTATGCATGGCCAGGACAGACCGGCGGCAGTCCGACGCCACCGCAGACCGGGCTGGCCGAACTGGTCAACGAACTGCATTACAGCCTGGGCCTGCCGGTGGCCGGGATCTACGTGATGGGCATCGTCAGCCTGCTGTACGGCATGGCCCTGCTCAGCGGGCTGGTGATCCACCTGCCCAAGCTGCTGGGCGATCTGTTCGCGCTGCGCCCGGGCCGCAATCTCAAACAGCAGTGGCAGGACGCGCACAACGTGATCGGCGTGCTCAGCCTGCCGTTCCACCTGATGTTCGCGGTGACCGGCGCCCTGCTCTGCCTGGTGTTCATGCAGATGGCGGTACTCGATCCCCTGATCTACGACGGCAAGGCGCTGCAGGCGGTACCGACGGCGATGGATACCGCGCCGCTGCGCGAAGCCAGTGGCATCCCTGCCGCACCGGGCAGCCTGCGCGAACTGCACGCGCGGGCGCTGGAAGTGGCCCGCGCGCAGGGCGTGGCCAACTTCGAACCGGCCTACCTGAAACTGGCCAATGGCGGTGATGCCAACGCGACCATCGAAATCACCGGCGAGGCCAGCGGTACGCTTGGCCCGCTCGGCGCTGTCGCGCTGGATGTCGAAAGCGGCCGCGTGCTGGCCAGCCAGCTGCCTGGCCAGCGCGATGCCAATCACGCCACGCTCAGTGCCGCCTATGCCCTGCATTTCGGCGAATTCGGCAACGGCGTGGTGGTCTGGCTGTACTTCCTGCTGGGCCTCGGCGGCGCCTTCCTGTTCTATTCGGGCAACCTGCTGTGGATCGAGTCGCGTCGCAAGCGCCGTCAGCTGCAGCAGTCGCGCGCGGCCGTCAACATGGCGCGGGCCACGGTGGGCGTCTGCATCGGCCTGTGCGTGGCGATCTCGGTGGCCTTCGTGGCCGCGCTGGTGCTGGAGCGGGTAGCGCCTGCCCAGGTCGACCACGGCATCCGCTGGGCCTGCTTCGTGACCTGGGCGGCGTGTGCGCTGTGGGCAGCCCTGCGCCGCCCGGCACAGGCGGCGCGCGAACTGCTGTGGGCCGCGGCGATCAGCACCGCGCTGGTGCCGCTGGCGCACGGCGCCCTCAACGATGACTGGCTGTGGCTGGCCGCCGCACGCGGCCACTGGCCGTTGTTCTGGATCGATGCGATGGCACTGGCGATGGCGTTTGGCTTTGCCCGCTTGGCGTATGCGAGCCAGCGGCGGGCCCGCAACGGTGACCCCAACAGCGTGTGGGCGAACTGACCGGGCCCGCTCGCAGCACGCGGGTTTACATGGCTTCCACGTAGCGGGCCACTTCGATCAGATTCCCATCCGGATCACGGAAGTACACCGACTCGATCGGCCCAAGCGCTCCGGTACGCGGCACCGGTCCTTCTTCAATCGTCACCTGCTGGGCCTGCAGGTGGGCCAGCACCGCCTGTACGCCCAGCGGGGTGATCAGGCACAGATCGGCGCTGCCACGGGTCGGCAGCAGCGCGTGGGGCTGCAACGGCGCGCTGGCCGGGTGCAGGTTGATCTTCTGCTGGCCGAACTGCAGGGCGACGCGGCCGGCGCCGAAGCGCACGACCTGCATGCCCAGCACGCGCTGGTAGAAGTCGCAGCTGCGCTCGATGTCGGCAACGGTAAGCACCAGATGGTCCAGGCGGTCGATGATGATCATGCACGCAGCTTAGCGCTGCGTGCATGGCGCCGATGTGCGGTTTCAGGCCACAGCGTTTGCCCGTCACCGCCGTACCAGCCCCGGTCCGGAGATGTCGAACCGGTCAGTCGCCGACGCGGGCCTTCTGCCACGGAGCGAGCATGGCGTTGAGCAGGCTGGCCTGCTCGTCGTCACCGGTCAGCTCCCACATGAAGACACCGGCCAGGCCCTGCTCGCGCGCGAACTGCGCACGCAGGCCGATGGAGCGCGGATCCTCGTAACTGATGAAGATCTTCTGCGCCGGGTTGTACAGCCACGGACTCTGTGCCTGCGGCTGCCAATGCTCCGTCCAACCCGGCTGGTCGAGATAGCGCGCCTTGATCACCCGCCAGTCACCGGCGTCGGCCGGCGCGCTGTAGGCCTGGTACAGGCCGTCCGCCGACTCGCCGGTGACCTTGAAGCCGCGCCCGTAGAACGGCACGCCCAGCACCAGCTTGGCCGCTGGCACGCCATGCTCGCGGTAGTACTGCACGGCACCGGCCACGTTGTTCCAGCGCCGCAGTTCCGGCGCCAGCGGGTCTGCAGGCACTTCATGCAGCGGTGCATTGAAAGTCGACACCGCCGAGAAGCCAGTGCCCATGTCGTAGCTCATCAGGTTGATGAAATCGAACACCTTGGCCAACGCCGGCAGATCGTAGCTGGCGGCGGGGTCGTACGGCCCATCGGTCTGCAGACGGCCAGCGGCCAGCGCGGCGGTCAGCAGCATCGGCTGCCCCGCCTTCCTGCCGCGGGCATCCAGCGCCAGGCGGAATGCCTGCGCAAGCCTGGTCAGGTTGGCACGGTCCTGCGGCCGGTGCGCCAGTTCCTTCGGGCCACCGCTGACGGGGAACTCCCAGTCGATGTCCACGCCATCGAAGCTGCCGGCATGGCGCTCGAAGAACAACGCCATGCACGAATCGACCAGGCGCCTGCGGCTGGTCTCGGTCAGCGCCGCATCGGAGAATCCGCCCGCGCCCCAGCCCCCGATCGAAATCAACGTGCGCAGATGCGGATGCCTGCGCTTGAGCTCGGCCAACGCGGCGAAGTTGGCTGGCGCCTCGGCACCGATCACACAGCGTCCGTCCTCGATGGTGGAAAACGCATAGAACAGATGGGTGAGTCGTTCGGCCGGGATGCTCGATACCGGATAGCGCTCGGCCGAACCGCCGGGGTAATACGCGCCGAAAATCGGCGGTTGCGCCGGTTGCGCCTGCGCGGCAATGGGCAGGGCGCCGGCGATCAGCACTGCAAGTACGGCCAAGGTCTGGCGGAACATGGAAACTCCCGGGTCGAAGGCGCCGCCACGTTAGCAAACAGATCGGCCCGTGGTGCGGATGTCCGTGCATGTCGTCCGCTGGACAGTGGCGTGCCGCTGGAAGCTGACACGGTCGTGCCTGCACAACGTCGAAAGCACTTCGCTGCAGGACAACACACGACCTGCCTGAGCTAAGGTGGCGCTGGATCTTCACTGGCACACGGACATGACCGCAGACCACGACGCAGACGGCGAACTGCTGGACGACGAAACCCTCGAAAAGCTGCAGGCGCTGGAGGCCCGCGCCTATGCGGCCTTTGATGCCGGCGACCTGGCTGACGCAGCAATCCTGTTCGGCCAGCTCGTCGAATGGACACCCGACATCCCCCACCTGCACTACATGCGCGGGCTGGCACACAAGTACCTGCGCGAGTGGGCGTTGTCGCTGCAGGACAATCTCCGCTCCGAGCAGCTGCGCGATGAAGTCGATGAGGCGACCGCGTGGAATGCGGGAATTGCCGCCACCGGCGCCGGCGACTGGGCCGAGGCACGCCGGCAATGGACCCGCTGCGGCATCACCCTCCCCGAGGGCGAAGGCCCGATCAACGGCAATTTCGGCGTTGCCTGTGTTCGCCTGAATCCGTGGTCCAGCGGCGAGACCGTGTACATGCGCCGGCTCGATCCGGTGCGCGCGCGGCTGGAAAACGTGCCTCTTGCGGAGAGCGGGTTCCGCTTCGGCGACATCGTGCTGCACGACGGTGCCTCCACCGGGCGCCGGACCTACGGCGAGCGCGAAGTACCGGTGTTCAATGCCATGCAGCGCCTGCAGCAGTCGGACATGGCGACCTACGCCGTGTTCGTGCAATGCGGTTCGCCGGACGACATCGCCGCGCTGCGCGCAATGACGTTGCCCGGCATCGGCCTGGTCGAAGACTGGACCCATTCGGTACGTCACCTGTGCCTGCGTTGCAGCTATGGCGCACCGCACCAGCACGATGACGACAGCCACGAGGATGACGGCGGCTGGGTGCGCGAGCGCAATCTCGGTATTGCCGCGCAGGGCCGCGCTGCGGTCGAAAGACTGATGTCGGCCTGGGCCGCGGCAGGCACCGGGCGCACGCTCGATGCGATCGAACACCGTGAGCACCCGCAGCAGGGTCCGCAGCCGGGCCAGGTGTGGTGGCTGGGTCACGAAGAAGCGGACGAATGACGGCAGGGCGCTGCAGGCCTTGCGGCACAAGACTTTCAGAATTCTTCAGGCGTCCTTCCTGCACTTCAGCCAGCCCTCTGGCCGAATCGGCACTCCTTTCGATGGAGTCCGATCATGCGTTCGCCCCTGCCTGTGTCCACCCTGCTGCTGTGCCTGTATGCCCTCCCCTGCATCGCAGGGCCTGCCCACCCTGATCCCGGCCGCATGCGCGCGCTGGAGCAGGCCATCGCCAGCGATGAGCTGAAACAGATCCGCAGCGTGCTGCTGCAGGTTGATGGACAGGTCGTGTACGAGGGCTATTTCAACGGTGCCGATGCGCAGACCCTGCACGACGTGCGCTCGGCCAGCAAAAGCGTGACCGCCCTGCTGGTCGGCGCAGCGATCGGCGACGGCCGGCTGCCGGGCGTTCGCGCGAAGGTGTACGACTACTTCCCGGCCTTCGTCGCCCACCACGACGTGGACCCCCGCCTGCGTGGCACCACGGTGGAGGACCTGCTGGCGATGAGCACGCTGTGGGAGTGCGACGACGAGAACCCGTTCTCGGCCGGCCACGAGGAGCGCATGTACGTCGGCGAGCGCTGGCTCGATTTCGCCCTGGCGCTGCCGGTGAAGGGCTTCGCGCCCTGGATGGCGCGCCCGGAGGACAGTCCTCACGGGCGCGCGTTTGCCTACTGCACCGCCAACTCGTTCGTGCTCGGCGCGGTACTGGAACGTGCGACCGGACAACCGCTGGCCGATTACGCAGCCCATGCACTGGAACGACCACTGGGCATCACCCACAGCCAGTGGAACCGTTCCCCCGAGGGCATCGGCATGGGCGGAGGCGGCACACGCTACCGCAGCCGGGACCTGGCCCGCCTCGGCCAGCTCGTGCTTGATGGCGGTCGTTGGCAGGGGCGCCAGCTGGTTCCACGCGACTACGTCGCCGCGATGCTGTCACCGCAGGCAACGGCCGGCGACGGCAGCGATTACGGCTATCAATGGTGGGGCCTGAAACTGACTGTCGGTGGCCAGCCACAGACCGTATGGGCGATGTCCGGCAACGGCGGCAACTACGTGTTCCTGCTGCCGCAACAGCGCGCTGTGGCGGTGGTGACCAGCCAGGCCTACAACCGCAGCATCGCTCACCCGCAGTCGCGCCGCATTCTCACCGAATTCCTGCTGCCGGCGCTGCGCTGAGATCGCGGCCAGCCCGGCGGGACGCCAGTCGGTCGCCAGCACCTGCGCACGCTGGCGGCCGATATCGGCATCGATGCGCGCCAGCAGCGGCGCCCAGCCGCGCGCTTCGTGCAGGGACGCAAACAGCGGCGTGGAGCGCAACCACGCCGCATCGCGGAAGCCATCATCGACCGCCTGTTGCAGCGCGGTGACGGCAGCCTCCGGGTCGCCTTGCGCCTGCAGCAGCAGGGCCCGCTCAAGCGCGGCATCGGACCAACCGTCGCCGCGCTGCGCCTGTAACATTGCAAGACGCGAAGCGACCCACTCCGGCGATGCCGCGGGCTGCGCGTACAGGGCCGCCAGCGATTGACCGAGCGATTGCTGTGGACGCAGCTGCCGCCCGCGCTCGAAGGCATCGGCAGCACCGGCGTGATCGCCCGCCAGCAGCGCCAGTTCGCCCTGCAGCCGCAGCAACTGCGGATGTGGCGTGCCGCGTGCCAGCGCCTCGGTCAACGCCTGCCTCGCCCGGCCCGGGTCACCTGCCGCGAACAGACTGCGCGGCCAGGCGATGTTGGCGAAGACGTTGTCCGGATACAGCTGGAAATTACGCGCGTGGCGCTGCGCGGCCGCGTGAGTGAAACCGAGCAGCTCCAGTTCGCGCGCCACCTGCACATCACGGAAGCGCAGGCGCTCGGGCGTCGTCAATGCAAGATTTGCACGCAGGGCCAGGGCAAGGTGGCCGCGCTCCTGGTGCAGGTAGGCGAGCGAGGCACGGGTGCGCTCGTCGCCCGGATCCAGCGCGATCGCCCGCTCGTATTCGGAAATGGCCTGCGGCATCTGCCCGAGGCAGTCGTAGGCATAACCTCGAAGCGCGTACACAGCACCCTCCTGCGGCGCGAGTTCACGTTCGATGGTGGCCAGCGCCAGCCCTTCCCGGACCTGCTCGGGCGATCCATTGAACAGACAGCCCTGCGCGGACAACGCTCGTGACAGGCCGCGGCGCGCCGGACTGGAATCAGGGTCCACCTGCAATGCCTGCCGGTACAGGGCGATGGCGCGCTCGTTGTTGCTGGCCTGGCCGATGCTGGCGTAATAGTCGGCGCGCTGCAGCAACGGCAGCGGGCCACCGGCCGCCGGCGCGCGCGGCCAGAACGAGGCGGCAGCGACGAGAACGACGACACCGGCACCTGCAAGCCATGGCCATTTCTTCCGGTGCGCGGTAACGGGCACCGCCGCTGCCGGCGGTGCGATGGTCGGCACTGCACACAACTGATAGCCGCGCCCGCGTACCGAACGGATGTAGCGCGGGCGTCGGCTGTCATCACCCAGCGCCTGCCGCAACAGCTTGACCCGCTGGCTGATCGCATCCTCCCCAACCACTGCAGGTGCCCACACCTGTGCAGCCAGCGTGTCGAAGTCGACAACGTCGTTGCCGTGTGCCAGCAGCACGTCGAAGAGGCGCCAGCTCAGCCCTTGGATCGGCAGCACGTCGCCGTCGCGGCTGACCCGCTGCGCGGGGCGGTCGATCTGCAGGTCAAGCAGGCGCAGGGTGTCCATGGGTGAAGCATAGCGCCGCGGTACGACGCCGGCAGGGCCGGACGACAGGCAAAGAAAAAGCGGGCCGAAGCCCGCTTTTTCATTCTGGCGTGTCAACCAAGGGTGACACCTACCGTCATCGACCTGCGGTCGATTACTCGGCGGTGGCGCCTTCGCCTTCCTCGACGGCCTTCATCGACAGGCGGATACGGCCCTGCTTGTCGACTTCCAGCACCTTGACCTTGACCACATCGCCTTCCTTCAGCACGTCGCCGACCTTCTCGACGCGGTCGCTGGAGATCTGCGACACGTGGACCAGGCCGTCCTTGCCCGGCAGGATGGTGACGAACGCACCGAAGTCCATGATCTTGGCGACCTTGCCTTCGTAGATGCGGCCCGGCTCGACGTCCGAGGTGATCTGCTCGATGCGGGCCTTGGCGGCCTGGGCAGCGATGGCATTGACCGACGCGATGACGATGGTGCCGTCATCCTGGATGTCGATCTGGGTGCCGGTTTCCTTGGTGATGGCCTGGATGGTCGAACCACCCTTGCCGATCACTTCGCGGATCTTGTCCGGGTGGATCTTGATGGTCAGCAGGCGCGGCGCGTAGTCCGACAGCTCCTCACGCGGGGCGGTCAGGCCGTGGGCCATTTCGCCCAGGATGTGCAGGCGGCCAGCCTTGGCCTGCTGCAGAGCCTGCTTCATGATCTCTTCGGTGATGCCTTCGATCTTGATGTCCATCTGCAGGGCGGAGATGCCCTCAGCGGTACCGGCAACCTTGAAGTCCATGTCGCCCAGGTGATCTTCGTCACCCAGGATGTCGGACAGGACGACGAAGCGATCGCCTTCCTTGACCAGGCCCATGGCGATACCCGCCACCGGAGCCTTCACCGGCACGCCGGCGTCCATCAGGGCCAGCGACGAGCCGCAGACCGACGCCATCGACGAGGAACCGTTCGACTCGGTGATTTCCGAGACGACGCGGATGGTGTACGGGAAGGATTCCAGCGACGGCATCACTGCCAGCACGCCGCGCTTGGCCAGACGGCCGTGGCCGATCTCGCGACGCTTCGGGCCCATCATGCGGCCGCACTCACCCACCGAGTAGGGGGGGAAGTTGTAATGGAACAGGAAGTTTTCCTTGTACTCACCGGAGACGGCATCGATGACCTGGCCGTCACGGGCGGTGCCCAGGGTGATGGTCACGATGGCCTGGGTCTCACCACGGGTGAACAGCGAGGAACCGTGGGTACGCGGCAGCACGCTGGTCTTCACGGCGATCGGGCGGACGGTGTCCAGCGCACGGCCGTCGATGCGGACCTTGGTGTCCAGCACCGAGTTGCGCATGGTGCTGTATTCCAGCTCGCCGAACTCCTTCGACAGCTCGGCCGGGTTCCAGCCCTCGGCGGCCACGCGGCCAGCCAGGGTCTCGAGCACGTCCTTCTTGATCGCGGAGATGGCATCGCGACGCTGCAGCTTGTCGCGCACCTGGAAGGCTTCACCCAGACGCGGGCCGATGGCTTCCTTCAGGGCGCTGATCAGCGCTTCGTTCTTGGCCGGGGCTTCCCAGGTCGACGGCTTGGTGCCGGCTTCGACGGTCAGCTCGTTGATGGCGTTGATGACCTTCTGCATCTCGCGGTGACCGAAGGTCACGGCGCCCAGCATCACTTCTTCGGACAGCAGTGCGGCTTCCGATTCCACCATCAGCACGGCGTTGGAGGTACCGGCGACGACCAGCTCCAGCTGCGAATCCTTCAGCTCGGTCACGGTCGGGTTGAGGATGTACTGGCCATCCTTGTAACCGACCTTGGCTGCGCCGATCGGGCCCATGAACGGGGTGCCGGCCAGCGACAGGGCGGCCGAAGCGCCGATCAGGGCCGGAATGTCACCGTCGATGTCCGGGTTCAGCGACATCACCGTGGCGATGATCTGGACTTCGTTCTTGTAGTCTTCCGGGAACAGCGGACGGATCGGACGGTCGATCAGACGCGAGATCAGGGTTTCCTTCTCGGTCGCGCGGCCTTCGCGCTTGAAGAAGCCACCCGGGATACGGCCACCGGCGTAGAACTTCTCCTGATAATCGACGGTCAGCGGGAAGAAGTCCTGGCCCTCACGCGCGCTCTTGGCGGCAACGGCGGAGACCAGCAGCACGGTGTCGTCGAACTTGACGATGACGGCGCCACCGGCCTGACGGGCGATTTCGCCAGTCTCAAGCGTGACGGTGTGCTTGCCGTACTGGAAGGTTTTGGTGATTTTTGCCACGGATGGTGTCCTTGGGATGCTGTCTGCGAATGGACCGCGGGCGACCCTTGCCGCCAACGGATGACCGGTCGTTCCGGTCTGAAAAAGGTATTGCGGTGCTACAAAACAAAACCGCGGCGCATCGCTGCGCCGCGGGGGATTCGTTGCTTAGCGACGCAGGCCAAGCTTCTCGATCAGGGCCTTGTAACGCTCGACGTCCTTCTTCTTCAGGTAGTCGAGCAGGCTGCGGCGGCGGTTGACCATCTGCAGCAGGCCGCGGCGGCTGTGGTGATCCTTCTTGTGGGTCTTGAAGTGGCCGGTCAGCAGTTCGATGCGGGCGGTCAGCAGTGCAACCTGGACTTCCGGAGAGCCGGTGTCAGCCGAGCTGCGCTTGTTGTCTTCAATGACCTTCTGGGTGTCGATCGACATGTCTTTTTTCTCTGTGATGCGTGGCCGGCAGGAACGCGCTTTCGCGCACCGCCTGGCTCGCCGTGAACCAACAAATGGATGAAACCCGCCTGCGGCAGGCTGCCGTAAAACGGCCGCGGAATTGTAACGGCCAGGGGCTTCTGGAACAAGGTCCGGGGCTGAACCGGGCCTCCCCGTTCAGAGGTTGAAGCGGCGCTGCGGGGCCAGCAGACCGCTGTCGTCGACCTGGCCCAGGCCCTGCACCACCGATCCAGGGCCGAACACCGCCACCAGGCCGCGCGGCCAGGAGAGGTCGCGCTGGCGCTGGCCCACGCAGAAGCGCTGGGCCTGCCCGGCGTCCAGGTCGACCCGGGGGTATTCGGACAGGCCCGCCGCCAGCGGCAGCAGCAGCGCGTCCATGGCGGCTTCGTCCTGCGCCTCCACCAGGGCCCTCAGCTGCTCCAGGGTGACCATCGCCGGTTCGTGGAACGGTTCCACCCACAGGCGCCGCAGGGCGCTGATGTGCGCGCCACAGCCCAGCGTTTCACCCAGGTCACGGGCCAGACTGCGGATATAGGTGCCCGAGCCGCAGGTGACCCGCAGCCGCAGCCGTCCGGGCTGCTGCTCCAGAATCTCGATGGCGTGAACCACCACCTGGCGCTGGGGCGCCTCGATGGCGTCTCCGCGGCGGGCCTTCACATACAGCGGCTCCCCACCCTGCTTGAGCGCGGAATAGATCGGCGCACGCTGCAGGATCTCGCCAAGCAGCGGCGCGATCGCCGCCCGCAGGGCCTCGGGGCTGATCACGGGCACCGGCCGCTCAAGCAGCACCTGGCCCTCGGCGTCGTCGGTATCGGTGGTCTGGCCCAGCACGATCTCGGCGTCGTAGGCCTTGGCCGAGCCCAGCAGCAGGCCGGCGATCTTGGTCGCCTCGCCGAAGCACAGCGGCAACAGGCCGGTAGCCAGCGGGTCGAGGCTGCCGGTGTGGCCGCCCTTCTCCGCACGGAACAGGCGACGGGCGACCTGCAGGGCTGCGTTGGAGCTCATGCCGGTCGGCTTGTCGAGCAGCAGGATGCCATCCAGGCGGCGGAACTGAATTCGGGTCATGACAGGTACGGGTAGCGCCGGGCGATGCCCGGCGAGCGCGCAGCGCGGTCTGCATCAGACATCGCGCAGCCGGAATGCGACAACGCCGGGCATGCCCGGCGTCGCGCGGTTATTCTTCGTCGCCTTCGCGACGCTTTTCGGCGGCGACGGTATCTGGCAGGTCGCGCAGCAGGTTGTCGATGCGCTCGCCACGATCGACCGAGTCGTCGTAGTGGAAATGCAGCTCCGGCACATGCCGCAGCTTCATCGCGCGGGCCAGCTCCATGCGCAGGCCCCACGCCAGTTCCTTCAGGCCCTTCACTGCCTCAACCGAACGTTCCGGCATCAGCGCGGTGACGAACACCTTGGCATGGGCCATGTCGCGGGTGATTTCCACGTCGGACACGCTCACCGAGGGCAACCCGTGTTCGCGCACGGCGTTGTGCACCAGGGTGCCGAGTTCACGGCGCAGCTGGGCGGAGACACGGTCGGTTCGATGGAAAGTCTTGGGCACGAGGGACTCTTGATTGAGGTGTCGCCCGACCAACGGTCGGGCGCTACATGTACATGGTAGGGCCCGACCGTTGGTCGGGCCACCGCACAGCATTACAGGGTGCGCGGCACTTCGATACGCTCGAAGCACTCGATCTGGTCACCCGGCTTGACGTCGTTGTAGGCCTTCACCGCGATACCGCATTCGGTACCGTTGCGGACTTCCTCGACGTTCTCCTTGAAGCGGCGCAGCGATTCCAGCTCGCCTTCGAAGATCACCACGCTGTCGCGCAGGACGCGGATCGGCTTGTTGCGCTTGACCACGCCCTCGATGACCATGCTGCCGGCGACGGCACCCAGCTTGGAGCTGCGGAAGACGTCGCGGACCTCGGCGATACCGATGATCTCTTCGCGGATCTCCACGCCCAGCAGACCGGAGGCCACCTGCTTCACCTGGTCGATCACGTCATAGATGATCGAGAAGTAACGCAGGTCCACGCCGTTGGATTCGATGATGCGACGGGCCGAAGCATCCGCACGCACGTTGAAGCCGATGACGGTGGCCTTCGAAGCGGCAGCCGAATTGGCATCCGACTCGGTGATGCCGCCTACGCCGGAGTGGATCACGTTGATGCGGATGTCGTCGTTGGACAGCGCCACCAGGGCCTGGCTCAACGCCTGCACCGAACCCTGCACGTCGGCCTTGATGACCAGGTTGAGGACCTGCTGGCCCTCGCCCTTGCCCAGGGTCGCCATGATGTCTTCCATGCGGCTGCCAGCGGTGGCGACCAGGCGCGATTCGCGACGCTTGGTCTCACGCTGCTGGGCAACGTCCTTGGCCAGACGCTCGTCGTCGACGACGACGAAGTCGTCACCGGCTTCCGGCACGCCGGACAAGCCCAGGACCTGTACCGGGATGGACGGGCCAGCGAACTCCGGCTGCTTGCCGGTTTCGTCGAACAGCGCACGCACGCGGCCGTACTGGATGCCGCACACCAGGTAATCGCCCTTCTTCAGGCGGCCCTGCTGCACCAGCACCGTCGCGATCGGGCCACGGCCCTTGTCCAGCGACGATTCGATGACCACGCCGTTGGCACGGCCGTCGTCGACCGCCTTCAGTTCCAGCAGTTCAGCCTGGACCGAAACAGCTTCCAGCAGATCGTCGATGCCCAGGCCGGTCTTGGCCGAGATCTCCACCATCTGGGTGTCGCCACCGAAGTCTTCGGCCACGACCTGCTCGGAGAGCAGTTCGTTCTTGACCCGCATCGGGTCGGCGCCGGACTTGTCGATCTTGTTGATCGCCACGATCAGCGGCACACCCGCCGAACGGGCGTGCTGGATCGCTTCCTTGGTCTGCGGCATGACGCCGTCATCGGCAGCCACAACCAGCACCACGATATCGGTCAGCTTGGCACCGCGGGCACGCATCGAGGTGAACGCGGCGTGGCCCGGGGTGTCCAGGAAGCTGATGACGCCCTTCGGCGTTTCAACGTGGTACGCACCAATGTGCTGGGTGATGCCGCCGGCTTCGCCGGTGGCGACCTTGGTGCGACGGATGTAATCCAGCAGCGAGGTCTTGCCGTGATCGACGTGACCCATGATGGTGACCACCGGCGGACGCTGCACGGCCTCGCCCTGGTTCTCACCGGCCGATGCCAGCAGCGCGTCTTCGGCGTCGTTGTCGCTGGCACGGATCGCCTTGTGACCCAGTTCTTCGGTGACCAGGGCCGCGGTGTCGTGGTCGATGGACTGGGTGATGGTGGCCATCACGCCCATCTTGAACAGCGCCTTCACCACCTCGCCGCCCTTCAGCGCGAGCTTCTGCGCCAGGTCGGCCACGGTGATGGTGTCGCCGATCGCCACTTCACGCACGACCGGTGCGGTCGGCCGCTCGAAGGCATGCGGGCCGGCGTTGCCACCGCCGCGCGACATGTCGCGACGGCCGGACGTCGGGCGGCTGCCCGGGCGACCACGGTTGTTGCTGTTGTTGCTGTTGCCACGGCGCGCGCGATCGGCGGCCGACAGATGCATCTGGCCGGCGAAGCGATCACCCGGGCCACGCTCGTTGCGTGGCGCGCTGCGGTTGTTGCGGTCGTCGCTGCGCGGCGGTGCACTGCGCGGAGCAGCCGGGGCCGCAGCAGGAGTGCGCGGCGGGCGCGGCGCGGTTTCGTCGATCGGTGCGCGCACCTTGGGCTGGCTGGCAGCCAGCGCCTCGGCAGCCTTGGCGGCAACCGCAGCTTCCTCGGCCGCCTTCTTCTCGGCCTCGGCACGCTCCTTGGCGGCGACTTCTTCCTCGCGTGCACGGACGATCGCCTCGTCACGCAGGCGATCCTTCTCGGCCAGTGCCTGCTGCTCGGCGAGGTTGCGTGCGCGCGATTCTTCCAGCTTGCGCAGGATGTCGGCACGCTCTTCGTCCGGGGTCATCGCGCGACCACCATCGGCCTTGACGTAGGTACGCTTCTGGCGCACTTCCACGTTCACGGTTGTCTTGCTGCGACCGGAATTGACCGTCACTTCCTGTTGCTTGCGACGGTTGAGGGTGATCTTCTTGGCAGACTGATCAGTCTCTTCCGGGGCCTGCTCGGGCTTGCCGTGCGAGCGACGAAGGAAGCCCAGGAGCTTCACTTTCTCGGAGCTGGTCACGACCTGGTCGGGACCGCTGAACTTCATGCCGGCACCAGCCAGCTGTTCCAGCAGTTTTTCGACCGGTGTATTGACCAGTTCAGCAAGCTTGCGGATGGTGGTTTGCTGCGACATTCGGATCCTATGATCTTGTGGGCGCCCCCCCGCATCTGGAGGTGGCGCGGATTCTACGCCCTGATCGGCTCAGGGCCCTGTTCATTGCCGGCTCATTCGCCGCGTTCCAGTCGGGCGATTTCCTCGGCACGCGCGGCCAGGATCAGCGCCGCGGCGCGCTCCTGGTCCAGCCCTTCGATGCCGAAGTCCATGACCTCGTCGGCGGCCAGGTCGGACAAGTCCTCGCTGGTACGCACGCCGTGGCCGGCCAACGCATATGCGGTGGCTTCGTCCATGCCCTTCAGGGACAGCAGGTCCTGCGCCGGCTGGCCGTCCTCCAGGCCTTCCTCGACTGCCAGGGCCTCATTGAGCAGCGCATCGCGGGCACGTGCGCGCAGCTCTTCGACGATGTCTTCGTCGAAACCTTCCACGGCCAGCAGTTCGCCGACCGGTACATATGCGATTTCCTCGACCGTGCCGAAGCCTTCGCTGACCAGGATGCCAGCGATTTCCTCGTCCACTTCCAGCTTGTCCATGAACAGCTGGCGGGCCGAAGCCTGCTCGGCTTCCGACTTGGCGGTCACCTGGTCCTGGGTCATCACGTTGAGCTGCCAGCCGGTCAGGCGGCTGGCCAGGCGCACGTTCTGGCCACCCTTGCCGATCGCCTGGGCCAAGCGGTCTTCGGCAACGGCCAGGTCCATCGAATGCTTGTCTTCATCGACGATGATCGACTGCACCTCGGCCGGCGCCATCGCATTGATGACGAAGTTGGCCGGGTTCTCGTTCCACAGGACGATATCCACGCGCTCGCCATTGAGCTCGTTGGACACGGCCTGCACGCGCGAACCACGCATGCCGATGCAGGCGCCGATCGGATCGGTGCGCTGGTCGTGGGCGAGCACGGCGATCTTGGCGCGGTCGCCCGGATCTCGGGCACAGGCCTTGATTTCCACCAGGCCCTGGCCGACTTCCGGCACTTCCAGCTTGAACAGCTCGATCATGAATTCCGGTGCGGCGCGGCTGATGAACAGCTGCGGGCCACGCGGCTCCGAACGCACTTCGGCCAGGTAGCCGCGGACGCGGTCGCCGGCACGCAGGACGTCACGCGGAATGCCCTTGTCCTTCGGAATGAAACCTTCGGCGTTGCCGCCCAGGTCGACATAGATGTTGCCGCGCTCGGCGCGCTTGACCACACCGGTGATCAGCTCACCGACGCGATCGGCCCAGGCATCGACCACCTGCTGGCGCTCGGCTTCGCGCACACGCTGCACGATCACCTGCTTGGCGGCCTGGGCGGCGATGCGACCGAAGTCGGGGTTCTCGATCTGCTCTTCGATGTAATCGCCGACATCCACGCCTTCGGCTTCGTCGATGGCGTCCATCAGGCGGATCTGGCGATCCGGCGATTCCATCACTACGTCGTCGGCCACCACTTCCCAGCGGCGGAAGGTTTCGTAGTTGCCATCCTTGTGGTCGATGACCACGCGGGTCAGCACTTCCTCGTCGGGATAGCGCTTCTTCGCTGCCGAGGCCAGGGCGGCCTCGATGGCATCGAAGATCACTTCACGCGGCACGCCCTTCTCGTTGGCGACCGCGTCCACTACCAGCAACAGTTCCTTGCTCATTGGCTCACTCCGCGCGCGGCTTCTTTGCCGCCGGCTCGTTGGAAGAAGAATTCTTGTTCGGCTTCGGACGCTTCGGCGCCGGACCGGTCGGCTTGCTCGGGGCCAGCCCCAGCGCCACCCAGTCAGGCATGATCCGCGCCTTGTCGATGTTGTCGGCCGACACCACCAGTGCGGCGTTGTCGACAATGAAGGTGATGCTGCCCTGCGCCTCATCGACCGCTTCGATGCGACCCTGCAGGCGACGACGGTTTTCCTGCGGCAGCTTCAGGGTGACCTTGGCCGATTCGCCGAGGTGACGACCGAACTGCTCCAGGTTGAACAGCGGGCGATCCACGCCCGGCGAAGACACTTCCAGCGTGTAATTGCCGCTGATCGGGTCTTCGACGTCCATCTGTGCGGACACTTCGCGGCTTACCCGCTCACAGTCGTCCACATTGATGATGCGCTCCGGCTGTTCCGCCAGCGGCACGTCGATGTAAAGGCGAAGGGTCGCACCGCCGGGGGCCGGCAGATACTCAACGCCCAGCAGCTCCAGGCCCAGCGACACAACGGTCGGGGCGAGCAGATTCGCGATGTCGGTTGCCTTGTCGCTCACAGCCTGCCTTGATCTCTTGGTTGGGTGCCGGCCGTGGCCAGCATGGAAACATGACGCCCCGAAAACGACGAAGGGCCCGCTGGGCCCCTTTTCCGGAAAGACTCCGGTGACTGGATTCCGGTTGCAGCGCGCTGAACAAGCGTGCTGCGGCCCTCCTTCCGGGTGGATCTCCGATGGGGAGTGCCGCCGTCAGGGGTACTTCTAGGCCGCTGATGATAGCCCCTGCACCGCTCTGGTGCAAGGCTGCGGCCGTCCTGGAACCGTCCGCTGCACTCGCCGGGCATGGGCGGCGCTACCGGGTGACCGCGCGATGGTGGCGCCGCGGCCATGCTCGACGGATCGGCGGAAGCCGCAAAGAAAAACGCCCTCGAAGCAGAGCTTCGAAGGCGCATTCTTTACTTGGTAGCGGGGGCAGGATTTGAACCTGCGACCTTCGGGTTATGAGCCCGACGAGCTGCCAGACTGCTCCACCCCGCACCGGAAGTGTTTGAACTGCTGCCCCACCCTGGCGAGGTAGGCTCTCCGCAACGAAGTTCTGGCTGAACCGCTGCAGTGACAACTCAGGCTGCGCATATTACACGAATCGCGCAGCTTTGTGTCAATTTTTATGCAAGATGCGCAAATGCCTGCTGGCACCAGACCATGATCGGGTTCCAGGCCAGGCCGAGCGCCAGCAGCGCCAGTGCGTTCACGCCCAGCACGACACCCAGCACGCGGTCCTTGCTGCGCGGCATGACCTCGCCCACCGGCTCATCGAAGTACATGACCTTGATGACGCGCAGGTAGTAGAAGCAGCCGACCACGGCACACAGCACGCCCAGGATCGCCAGCCACAGCAGGCCGCCATTGAGGGCAGCGCCGAGTACGGCCAGCTTGGTCCAGAAGCCGAGGAACGGCGGAATGCCTGCCAGCGACGCCATGATGCACAGCACCAGGCCGGCCATCCACGGATTGCGGGCGTTCAAGCCCTTGAAGTCCTCGATGTTCTCGGCCTCGAAACCGGCACGCGACAGCGCGATGATCGCGCCGAAGGCCGCGGTCGACATGATCGCGTAGGCCAGGGCGTAGAACAGCGCGGCCGCATAGCCCTGCGCACCGCCGCCGGCGATGCCCATCAGCAGGAAGCCGATATGCGAGACGGTGGAGAACGCCAGCATGCGCTTGAGGTTGCTCTGCGCAATGGCCATCAGGTTGCCGATCACCAGCGAGACCGCAGCCAGGCCAGCGATCAGCAGCTGCAGTTCGGTGGACAGCGGGCCCACGCCCATTTCCAGCAGGCGGTAGGCCATGCCGAAAGCGGCAAGCTTCGGCGCCGAGCTGATGAACAGCGCGACCGGCGCCGGGGCACCCTGGTACACGTCGGGCAGCCACATGTGGAACGGTGCGGCACCCAGCTTGAAGGCGACGCCGGCAATCATGAACACCGCGCCGGTGACCAGCAGCACGCGCTCTTCCGAGTGCGGGATGGCGGCCTGGATGGCATCCAGGTGCAGGCTGCCGGTGGCGCCGTAGATCAGCGACATGCCGTACAGCAGCAGGCCCGAGGCCAGCGAGCCGAGCACGATGTACTTCATCGCCGCTTCCGAGGCCAGGCCGTTGTCACGGTTGCTGGCAACCAGTGCGTAGGAGCATAGGGCCAGCAGTTCCAGGCCCAGGTACACCATCAGCAGGCTGCCGGCGGACACCAGGATCATCATGCCGGCGGTGCCGAACAGGATCAGGACCGGAATCTCGCCCTGGAACAGCTTGCGCTCGCGCAGGTAGCCCCAGCCGTAGATCAGGGTCAGGCCACTGAGCAGCACGATCCCGGTCTTCATCACGTCCGCGGCGGTATCGCGCACGAACATGCCATGGAAGACCTCCCCCTGCCCGCCCACGCCGGTGGCCAGCATGAACAGCACCACGGCCAGTGCGGCGACCGAGAACAGGTGGGTGACGATCTTGTTCCGTTCGCTGACGAACAGGTCGAGGATCATCAGGGCGAAGGCACTGCCGATCAGCACCAGCTCGGGAGCGAGCGGTGGCAGGTCAGCAGCGGTCAGTGGCAGCAGCGGCGAGGTGGTCATCATCAAATCCTGGAATTACAGCAACTTGCTGGATGCGATCTGCATCGCCAGCTTTGCGATCGAGGGCTCCATCAGGTCGGTCAGCGGCTTGGGGTAGATGCCCAGGGCCAGTACGCCAATGGCGAACACGCCCAGCACCAGCCATTCGCGGCCGTTGATGTCCTTCAGTTCGGCGACGTGGCTGTTGGCCACCTCACCGAAGAAGATGCGCTTGTACAGCCACAGGGTGTAGGCAGCACCGATGATCAGGGTGGTGGCTGCGCCCAGGGCGATCCACGGGTTCCGCTGGAACGCCGACAGGATGACCATGAATTCACCGACGAAACCGCTGGTGCCCGGCAGGCCGGCGTTGGCCATGAAGAACAGCATGGCGAACGTGGCGAACCACGGCATCACGTTGACCACGCCGCCGTAATCGGCGATGCGGCGGCTGTGCATGCGGTCGTACAGCACGCCGACGCAGGAGAACATCGCGCCGGAGACGAAGCCGTGCGAGATCATCTGCACCATCGCACCCTGCAGGCCCAGGCGGGCCGCATCGACGTTGCCGGCTTCACGCACCAGCCACAGGGCGATGAAGGTACCCAGGGTGACAAAGCCCATGTGCGCGATCGACGAATAGGCGATCAGCTTCTTCATGTCGTCCTGCACCAGGGCGACCAGGCCGACGTAGATCACTGCGATCAGCGACAGCGCGATGACCAGCCATGCCCATTCCTGCGAGGCATCAGGAACGATCGGCAGGTTGAAGCGCAGGAAGCCGTAGCCACCGATCTTCAGTGCAATGGCGGCCAGGATCACCGAACCGGCGGTCGGCGCTTCCACGTGTGCGTCCGGCAGCCAGGTATGCACCGGGAACATCGGCACCTTGACCGCGAACGCGATCAGGAAGGCGAAGAAGATCCAGGTCTGTTCCTTGCCCGACAGCTGCAGTGCGTAGAGGTCGGCCAGCTGGAAGCTGCCGCCCTTCATGTACAGGTAGATCAGCGCCACCAGCATCAGCACCGAGCCGAGGAAGGTGTACAGGAAGAACTTCAGTGCGGCGTAGATGCGACGCGGGCCACCCCAGACACCGATGATCAGGAACATCGGGATCAGCATCGCCTCGAAGAACACGTAGAACAGCATCGCGTCCGTGGCGGCGAAGATGCCGACGGTGACACCTTCCAGGATCAGGAAGGCGGCCACGTACTGGTTCACGCGCTTGTCGATCGCGCTCCAGGCGCCGATCAGGGCGAGCACGCTGACCAGCGTGGTGAGCAGGATCAGCGCTACGGCGATGCCGTCCACGCCCAGGTTGTAGCCGATGTTGTAGGTCGGGATCCAGGCGTGGGTCTCGACGAACTGCAGCGCGTCGATGCCCGGGTTGTAGCCGCCCAGCAGCGACAGACTCGCCACGAAGGTCAGCACCGCGACGCCCAGCGACGCCCAGCGGGCGGTCTGCGCATCACGGATCGCAAGGATCAGGGCACCGCCGAGGATCGGCAGCCAGATGAGGACACTGAGTAGAGGCCAGTTCGACACGTCTTCTTATTCCGTACAGGTCATCAACGCAGGTAATGCATCAGCACGCCCAGGAGGGCAATCAGGCCGATGATCATCGCGAAGGCGTAGTGATAGAGGAAACCGGATTGGGTACGGCGCAGCACGCTGGCTGCGACGTCCACAACACGTGCCGAGAGATTGACCACGCCGTCGACGATGTTGCTGTCGATCCAGCGCGAGACCTTGCCCAGCTTGACGCTGCCACCGGCAAAGCCATCGATCCACAGCTTGTCGAAGCCGTACTTGTTTTCCAGCACGGACACCACCGGGGCGAAGGTCTTGCGTGCCTTGCCCGACAGGTCCGGCTTCCACAGGTAGAACAACGCAGCCAGCAGGAAGCCTGCCAGGGTCAGCCAGAACGGCGGCAGCATCATGCCGTGCAGCGCGAACGCCACCGGACCATGGAACTCCTCGCCCAGGAAGGCCACGGTGTTCTTGGCCGGATCGTAGAAATCGACGATGCCGGTGAAGAACGTGTTGACCTGGCCCTTGATCGCCGCATGGGCGTGGTGACCGGCCCAGTCGGTGCCGTGCAGCATCGGACCGATGCTGAAGAAACCGATGGCGATCGACGGGATGGCCAGCAGGATCAGCGGCAGCGTCACCACCCACGGCGTTTCATGCGGCTCATGCGGACCGTGGCCATGGCCGTGGTCGTCATGCGCATCTTCGTGGTGGGTGTCGGCAGCATGGTGATCGTCATGGCCATGACCGTGGTCATCATGCGCGTCGCGGAAGCGTTCCTTGCCGTGGAAAGTCAGGAACAGCAGGCGGAAGCTGTAGAAGCTGGTCACCAGCACGCCACCCAGCACCGCCCAGTAGCCATAGGTGGCCACCCAGCTGTCCTGCATGTGGGCGTGGATCTCGGCGGCCTCGATGATCGTGTCCTTCGAGTAGAAGCCGGAGAAGAACGGCGTGCCGACCAGGGCCAGGGTGCCGATCCACATGGTGATGAAGGTGATCGGCATGTACTTGCGCAGGCCGCCCATCTTGCGCATGTCCTGCTCGTGGTGCATCGCGATGATGACCGAGCCGGCACCCAGGAACAGCAGCGCCTTGAAGAAGGCGTGGGTCATCAGGTGGAACACGGCGGCGGAGTACGCCGACACGCCCAGCGCCACGGTCATGTAACCCAGCTGCGACAGCGTGGAGTACGCGACGACACGCTTGATGTCGTTCTGCACGATGCCGATCAGGCCGGTGAAGAACGCGGTGGTGGCACCGATGAACAGGATGAAGTTCAACGCGGTCTGCGACAGCTCGAACAGCGGCGACATGCGGGTGACCATGAAGATACCGGCGGTCACCATCGTCGCGGCGTGGATCAGCGCGGAGATCGGGGTCGGGCCTTCCATCGAATCAGGCAGCCAGACGTGCAGCGGAACCTGGGCCGACTTGCCCATGGCACCGATGAACAGGCCGATGCAGATGACGGTGGCGATCGACCAGATCACCGGCTCGTTCAGCAGCTGCATGCCGAACATGGTGCCGTCCCAGATCTGCAGCTGGGCGCGCGGGTCGGCGAGCATGCCGGCCTGCGAGAACACCTGCGAATAGTCCAGGGTACCGAACACCCACAGCACGCCGGCGATGCCCAGCAGGAAGCCGAAGTCGCCGACGCGGTTGACCAGGAATGCCTTCATGTTGGCGAAGATCGCGGTCGGGCGCTTGAACCAGAAGCCGATCAGCAGGTACGACACCAGGCCCACCGCTTCCCAGCCGAAGAACAGCTGCAGGAAGTTGTTGCTCATCACCAGGGTGAGCATCGAGAAGGTGAACAGCGAGATGTAGCTGAAGAACCGCTGGTAGCCCGGATCGTCCTGCATGTAGCCGATCGTGTAGATGTGGACCAGCAGCGACACGAAGGTCACCACCACCATCATCATCGCGGTCAGCTTGTCGACCATGAAGCCGACGTGGGCCGAGTACTGGCCGACTTCGAAGAACGTGTACAGGTTCTCGTTGAACGGCTGCGCCCCGCCCCACAGCAGCTGGTAGAGCGTGTGCATCGACAGGCCGCAGGCAACGGCGACACCGAGGATGGTGATGGTCTGCGCACCGAAGCGCTTGACCTGGCGACCGAACAGGCCGGCGATGATGCTGCCGAACAGCGGTGCAAGCACCACTGCGATCAACAGACTCTTGGAGAGAGTGATTTCCATCTGTGGATCAGCCCTTCAACGAATCGACTTCGCCGACATTGATCGTGCGGCGTGTACGGAACAGGGTCACCAGGATCGCCAGGCCGATGGCGGCCTCGGCAGCAGCCACGGTCAGGATGAAGAACACGAACAGCTGGCCGGCCGTGTCCCCCAGTTCCCGCGAGAACCCGACGAAATTGATGTTGACCGACAGCAGCATCAACTCGATGGACATCAGCAGGACGATGATGTTCTTGCGGTTGAGGAAGATGCCGGCGAGGCTGATGCAGAACAGCACCGCGCCCAGCGCCAGGATGTGGCCCAGAGTGATCGAGATCATGCCTTGGTCTCCTCGTCGCCCGCGGCCGGCGTGCTGTTGCTGTGGATCTGCGGCTGTTCGGCGTCCATCTTGACCATGCGCAGGCGGTCGTGTGCCTTGACCATGGTCTGCTGCGACGGGTTCTGCGTCTTCAGGCCTTCACGACGGCGCAGGGTCAGCATCACCGCGGCGACCACGGCCACGGTCAGGATGACGGCGGCGAACTCGAACGGCAGCAGGTATTCGGTGAACAGGCTGCGTGCCAGCCAGGTGACATTGGAACTGTCGGCGGCCATCGCGGCGGCATTGTCGGCCGGGAACGGGTTGACCGTCCTGCCCTTCACGCCGATCAGGATCAGCATCTGCACCAACATCGCCACGGCGACGATCAGGCCGACCGGCAGGTAGCGCACCCAGCCTTCACGCAGCTTGTCCGGATCGATGTCGAGCATCATCACCACGAACAGGAACAACACCATCACCGCACCCACGTAGACCAGCACCAGGGCCACGCCGAGGAACTCGGCGCCGACCAGCAGCCACACGCAGGCGATGGAGAAGAAGGTCAGCACCAGGCACAGGACGGCGTGCACGGGGTTGCGCACGCTGATCACCGCACCGGCCGAAACCGTTGCCGCGATGGCGAAGACCCAGAAAGCGATATTTACCCAATCCATCTCTCGACCTCAGCGGTAAGCGGCATCGGCGGCACGACGCTCGGCGATCTCGGATTCGAGACGGTCGCCCAGGGCCAGCAGCTGCGGCTTGGTAACGATGTTTTCGCCACGATTCTCGAAGTGGTACTCGAGGATGTGGGTCTCGACGATCGAGTCCACCGGGCAGCTTTCCTCACAGAAGCCGCAGAAGATGCACTTGAACAGATCGATGTCGTAGCGCGTGGTACGGCGGGTGCCGTCCTCGCGCTTGGCCGAATCGATGGTGATGGCCAATGCCGGGCACACCGCTTCGCACAGCTTGCAGGCGATGCAGCGCTCTTCACCGTTGGGATAACGACGCAGGGCGTGCAGGCCGCGGAAGCGCGGCGACTGCGGGAACTTTTCCATCGGGTACATCATCGTGTACTTCGGCTTGAAGCTGTACTTCAGCGTCAGCCAGAGACCGGCCAGCAGTTCGAGCAGCAGCAGGCTCTTGAAGTAATGGGTAATCCTGTTCATCACTTAGACGCCCTTTTGAATCACGCCGAAGAACACCATGACGGCGGTAACCGCGATCCAGAGAATGGTCAGCGGGATGAAGACCTTCCAGCCCAGGCGCATGATCTGGTCATAGCGGAAGCGCGGGAAGCTTGCACGGAACCAGATGTAGGCACTGGCGAAGAAGAAGACCTTGACGAACAGCCACGGCCAGCCGCCCTTCCAGATCCAGTCGATGAACGGCGAGATCTCGCCCGGGTTGACCCAGCCCTGGATCGGGCTCAGCCAGCCGCCGAGGAAGAAGATCGAGATCAGGAAGCTGATCAGGATCATGTTCGCGTATTCGGCCAGGAAGAACAGGGCGAACGCACCGCCGGAATACTCGACCATGTGGCCGGCGACGATTTCCGACTCGCCTTCCACCACGTCGAACGGCGCGCGGTTGGTCTCGGCAACGCCGGACACCCAGTACACGATGAACAGCGGGAACAGCGGCAGCAGGAACCAGTCGAAGAAACCGGAGTTGCCGGCCTGGGCCATCACGATGTTGCTGAGATTGAGGCTGCCCGAAGCGATCATCACGCCGACCAGGGCGAAACCCATCGCGATTTCGTAGCTGATCATCTGCGCCGAGGCGCGCATGGCACCCAGGAACGCATACTTCGAGTTGGACGCCCAACCGGCGAGGATGATGCCGTAGATGCCCAACGAGGTCATCGCCAGCAGGTACAGCAGGCCGGCGTTGGCGTTGGACAGCACCAGCTGCGAATCGAAGGGCACCACCGCCCAGGCCGCAAAGGCCGGGGCAAGGGTGATCAGCGGTGCCAGCAGGTAGATCGCCTTGTTGGCGCTGCTCGGCTGGACCACTTCCTTGAACAGCAGCTTGAAGACGTCGGCGAAGGCCTGGAAGATGCCCATGCCCACGTACATCGGGCCGTGGCGGACGTGCATCCAGCCGATCAGCTTGCGTTCCCAGACCACGTAGAAGGCCACCGAGACGATCACCGGAACGGTGATCACCAGGATCTTCAGGATGATCCAGATCAGCGCGCCGATGTCACCCAGGCCAAGCAGCCACTGGTGCAGCGGATCGACCGCGTTAATCAGCAATTCGTTCATGCAGCCACCACCGAAACACGAGCGGCACCCAGCGGCGCGGTTGCGCCGTGGCCCGATTCAATCCAGACCGAACCCGCAGCGACGCGGGCGTCGACCACCACCGGCAGGGTGGCCTTGCCGGCATCGGTGCCGACCTTGGCCATCTGCCCTTCCTGCAGCTGCAGGCGGGCGGCATCGTCAGCGTTGAGCACGATGCGCGGGGCGTTGTTGAGCGGATGCGACTGCAGCGCCGGGGCGCGACGGACCACCGCATCGGTGCGGTAGATCGCAGCGGTCGAGGCCACTTCCATGCCCTCGCCCGCCAGCACCGGCTGTGCCGAAGCGGACACCTGCACGGCCACCGGTGCCAGGCTGGCGCGCAGGCCGGCCAGGTCGATGAATTCGAAACCGGCCACGGCCAGCTCACCGCCGAGCGCACGCAGAACGCGCCAGCCCTCGCGGGCTTCGCCCGGCAGCTTGCCGCCGGCACGCGCCGACTGCTCGCGACCATCGAGGTTGGTCAGGGTGGCGTCGATTTCCGGCAGCGCACCGATCGGCAGGATCACGTCGGCAACGTCGCGGGTCGAGGCGCAGGCGAACTGGCTGAAGGCCACCACCTGTGCGCCGACCAGCGCCTTGCGCGCGGCCGGAGCATCGGCGAAGTCCAGGCCCGGTTCCAGGCCATAGACCACGTAGGCCTTGCGCGGATCGGCCAGCATCGCAGCGACGTCCTTGCCGGCCGGCAGCACGCCGGCGCGGGTCAGGCCGATCGCATTGGCACCCTGCGGGATGCGGCACAGCTTGGCACCGGTGGCGGCGGCGAAATCACGCGCAGCGGCGCGGATCGCGGCAGCCTGCGGATGGTTCTCGGCGATGCCACCGACGATCAGCACCGTATTGGTACCGCCCTGCACCGCCGAACGCAGCTCGGCGTTGGCCAGCGCATCGGCGAACTTCGACGGAGCCACGATCTGCTTGCCGGCAACGCTGAACGCGAAGTCGAAGTCGACCGGGTTGACCACGTGGATCTTCGCGCCGTTCTGGGTCTGCGCCTTGCGCAGGCGGGCGTGCAGCAACGGCAGCTCGTGGCGGATGTTGCTGCCGAGCACGACGATGCGGTCCGCGCCTTCGATCTCGGCCAGCGGCAGGCCGAACACTTCGGCAGTGGCGGCGTCGGAGAAGTCGCGGTTGTTGATGCGGTGGTCGATGTTGGCCGAACCCAGGCCGGTGGCCAGGCGGGCCAGCAGTGCGCCCTCTTCGTTCGACGTCGACGGGTGCACCAGCACGCCCAGGTTGTCGCCCTGGTTGGCCTTGAGGATCCCGGCGGCCGCGGCCAGGCCTTCAGCCCAGCTCACTTCCTTCCACTCGCCATTGACCTTGCGCAGCGGCTTGACCGCACGGTCTTCGCTGTACAGGCCCTGGTGCGAATAACGGTCACGATCGGACAGCCAGCACTCGTTGACCGCCTCGTTGTCGCGCGGCACGGTACGCAGCACTTCGCCGCGACGCACGTGCAGGAACAGGTTCGAGCCCATCGCGTCGTGGTAGCCCAGCGATTCGCGCGCGGTCAGTTCCCACGGACGGGCGCGGAACTGGAACACCTTGTTGGTCAGCGCCCCGACCGGGCACACGTCGACGACGTTGCCCGAAAGCTCGGTGGTCAGCGGCTTGCCGTCGTAGGTGCCGATCTGCAGGTTCTCACCGCGGTACATGCCACCCAGTTCATAGGTACCGGCAACGTCGGCGGTGAAGCGGACGCAACGGGTGCACTGGATGCAGCGGGTCATCTCGGTGGCGACCAGCGGGCCCATGTCCTCGTCGGCCACCACGCGCTTGCGCTCGTTGAAGCGGCTGACCGAACGACCGTAGCCCAGCGACACGTCCTGCAGTTCGCACTCGCCGCCCTGATCGCAGATCGGGCAATCCAGCGGGTGGTTGATCAGCAGGAACTCCATCACCGAGCGCTGGAACTTCAGCGCCTTTTCACTGCGGGTGGCGACCTTCATGCCTTCCATCACCGGCGTGGCGCAGGCCGGTGCCGGCTTCGGCGACTTTTCCACATCCACCAGGCACATGCGGCAGTTGGCAGCGATCGGCAGCTTCTCGTGGTAGCAGAAGCGCGGAATCGAAATGCCCGCCTTGTCGGCGGCCTGGATGATCATCGAACCCTTGGGCACGACCAGTGACCTGCCATCGATCTCGATGGTGACGTGGTCCGGTGGCACGCTGGGATTTATGGGTTGCGCGCTCATGCAGCGGCTGCCTCCACCTTCTTGCCGTCAACCATCGAATGACCGTTGACGATGTAGTACTCGAATTCGTCCCAGAACTGGCGCAGGAAGCCCTGGATGGGCCATGCCGCCGCTTCGCCGAACGCACAGATGGTATGGCCTTCGATCTGGCCGGCCACAGTCTTCAACTGGTGCAGGTCTTCCATGGTGGCCTTGCCAGCGACGATGCGCTCCAGCACGCGGTGCATCCAGCCGGTACCTTCGCGGCACGGGGTGCACTGGCCACAGGATTCCTTGTGGAAGAACTGGCTGATGCGGCAGGCGAACTTGACGCAGCAGACGCTGTCATCCAGGACCACGACCGCACCGGAGCCCAGGCCGGAGCCCAGCGCACGGATGGTGTCGTAGTCCATCGGCAGGCCCTTCAGTTCGGCCGCGGTCAGCACCGGCATGGACACGCCGCCCGGGATCGCGCCCTTCAGCTTGCGACCCGGCTTGAGGCCGCCGGCCATTTCCAGCAGGTCGTCGAAGGTGGTGCCCAGCGGCACTTCGAAATTGCCGCCCTTCTGCACGCAGCCGGACACCGAGAAGCACTTCGGGCCGCCATTGGCGGTCAGGCTCAGGCCCTTGAACCACTCCGGACCATTGCGGATGATCGCCGGCACCGAACCGTAGGTTTCGGTGTTGTTGATCGTCGACGGCTTGCCATACAGGCCGAAATTGGCCGGGAACGGCGGCTTGTAGCGCGGCTGGCCCTTCTTGCCTTCCAGCGATTCCATCAGCGCGGTTTCTTCGCCGCAGATGTAGGCGCCGGCACCCAGGGCGCCGTAGATGTCGATATCCACGCCCGAACCCAGCACGTTCTTGCCCAGCCAGCCGTTTGCATAGGCATCGGCCAGGGCCTGCTCGAAGTGCTCGAACGGCTCGTGGTGGAATTCACCGCGCAGGTAGTTGTAGCCCACGGTCGAACCGGTGGCGTAGCAGGCAATCGCCATGCCTTCGACCACCGAATGCGGGTTGTAGCGCAGGATGTCGCGATCCTTGCAGGTGCCCGGCTCGGATTCATCCGAGTTGCAGAGGATGTACTTCTGCACGTTGCCCTTGGGCATGAAGGACCACTTCAGGCCGGTCGGGAAACCTGCGCCGCCGCGGCCGCGCAGGCCCGAGGCCTTGACCATCTCGATGACCTGCTCCGGCGGGATCTTCTCTTCGAGGATCTTGCGCAGGGCAGCGTAGCCACCGGTCTTCAGATAGCTTTCGTACGACCACGGGGTGTCGTAATGCAGGGTGGTGTAGACCACCTGGTGCGGCAGCGGCGCGGGGCCGACCGGACCCTTGGATTCGTGGTGATGTGCCATGCCCTTACTCCAGCCCGTCCAGAAGCTCGTCGACCTTTTCCAGGGTCAGACGCTCATGGTAGTGACCATTGATGACCATCATCGGTGCACCCGCGCAGCCGGCCAGGCACTCTTCCTCGCGCTTGAGGTAGACGCGGCCGTCAGCGGTCGACTGACCGTTCTTGATGCCCAGCTTCTTCTCGCAGTGGCGCACGATGTCTTCGGCGCCATTGAGCCAGCAGCTGATGTTCGTGCAGATGGCCACGTTGTTGCGGCCCACCTTCTCGGTCTCGAACATCGAGTAGAAGCTGGCAACCTCGTAGGCCCACACCGGCGGCAGGTCCAGGTACTTGGCCACGCCGGCGATCAGCTCGTCGGTCAGCCAGCCCTGGTTCTGCTCCTGGGCAGCATGCAGACCCTGCAACACGGCAGAGCGCTTGCGGTCCGGCGGGAACTTGGACAGCCAGTGATCGATGTGAGCGCGGGTTTTGTCGCTCAACACCACCATCGGGTCGACGTCGCGCGCCGCCTCGAAATTACCTGTCGCCTTCATCGGCCGACCTCAGCGAAATGCATAACGTGAAATTGCAGAAACTGCGGCGCCGGCTTGCGCCGGCTACCTGCAGCGGGCGTTGGCGTGGCGGACGGCATTACCGGTCAACCTCGCCGAACACCAGATCGTAGGTACCGATCATCGCCACCACGTCGGCCAGCATGTGGCCGCGCACGATCGAATCGATCGAGGACAGGTGGGCAAAGCCCGGCGCACGAAGGTGTACGCGGAACGGCTTGTTGGCGCCGTCGGAAACCAGGTAGCAGCCGAATTCGCCCTTGGGCGCTTCAACCGCGGCGTAGGTCTCGCCGGCCGGCACGCAATAGCCTTCACTGAACAGCTTGAAGTGATGGATCAGCGCTTCCATGTCGTCCTTCATGTCCTCGCGCTTGGGCGGAGCAACCTTGAAGTTCTTGACCATGACCGGGCCGGGGTTGGCCTTCAGCCATGCCACGCACTGCTTGATGATGCGGTTGGACTGACGCATTTCGGCAACGCGGCACAGGTAGCGATCGTAGCAATCGCCTTCCTTGCCCAGCGGGATGTCGAAATCGACGGCATCGTACTTCGCATAGGGGCGCTTCTTGCGCAGATCCCAGGCGACGCCCGAGCCACGCAGCATCACGCCGGTCATGCCCCACTGGTGGGCCAGCTCCGGGGTGACCACGCCGATGCCGACGGTACGCTGCTTCCAGATACGGTTGTCGGTCAGCAGGGTCTCGTATTCGTCGACACGGCCCGGGAACTCATTGGTGAAGTTCTCCAGGAAGTCCAGCAGCGAACCTTCGCGCGAGGCGTTGAGGTTCTTCAGGGCCTTGCCCTTGTGCCAGCGCGATTCCTTGTACTTCGGCATGTGGTCCGGCAGATCGCGGTAGACACCGCCCGGACGGTAGTACGCCGCGTGCATGCGCGCACCGGAGACCGCTTCGTAGCAGTCCATCAGCTCTTCGCGCTCGCGGAAGGCGTACAGCATCACCGCCATCGCACCCAGATCGAGTGCATTGGAACCCAGCCACATCAGGTGGTTCAGGATGCGGGTGATCTCGTCGAACATCGTGCGGATGTACTGCGCACGCTCCGGCGTCTCGATGCCCATCAGGGTCTCGATCGAGCGCACGTAGGCGTGCTCGTTGCACATCATCGACACGTAATCCAGACGATCCATGTAGCCGATCGACTGGTTGAAGGGCTTGGACTCGGCCAGCTTCTCGGTGCCCCGGTGCAGCAGACCCACGTGCGGGTCGGCACGCATGATGGTCTCGCCGTCCATCTCCAGGATCAGGCGCAGCACACCGTGCGCGGCCGGATGCTGCGGGCCGAAGTTCATGGTGTAGTTGCGGATTTCCTGCCGGCTTTCGGCAGCGTTGCTGGCGAATGCTTCGCCGGCCTGGTGTACGTGACTCACTTCACTGCCTCCTGCGAGCGCTCGCCGGCAGCGGTCTGCAGGCGGGCGTCGTCGCGGATCACGCGCGGCACGCCGACGCGCGGCTCCACCGAGGTGACCGGTTCGTAGATGACACGCTTCTTTTCTTCGTCGTAGCGGACTTCGACGTTGCCGATCAGCGGGAAGTCCTTGCGGAACGGATGGCCGACGAAACCATAGTCGGTCAGGATCCGGCGCAGGTCCGGGTGACCTTCGAAGATCACGCCATACAGATCGAACGCTTCGCGCTCGAACCAGTTCAGGCCCGGCCAGATGCTGGTCAGCGAGGACACCACCGGCAGCGCTTCGTCAGGAGCGAAGCAGCGCAGGTGCATCATCAGGTTGTGCTGGTACGAACGCAGCTGTGCGACCACGGCGAAGCGCTGGGTCGGCATGTGCTGCGGACGGGCACCGTCGGCGCTCTCTTCGCTGGGGAATTCGCCCCAGGCGAAGCGGCCCTGGGCCTTGCCCTCGACACCGCGGCTGAAGCCCTGGGAGGACACGTCGGCGGTGTCCCACTCGTCGGAGCCATAACCGAGGTAATCGACGCCGCAGAGGTCCACGGCCTGCTCGAAACCAAACTCGTCACGCAGCGCGAGGGCGGTGGCGTGCCACTCAGCGGCAGGCACTTCCAGCGTCACTTCGCCGCGGGGTTCGACCAAGATGACCTTCGCACCTGCGAAACGTGCGGAGAGTCGGTCGATGAAGGATGCTTGCTCTGCCATGGGGGCTTGGCGCGCTCTTGTCAGGTGAAGGGGTCAGCGGGCGATGGTCTGTGTACGCCAGATCTTCTTCTGCAGCTGCAGGATCCCGTACACCAGCGCCTCGGCGGTCGGCGGGCAGCCCGGGACGTAGACGTCCACCGGCACCACGCGATCACAGCCGCGCACCACAGAATAGGAATAGTGGTAGTAACCACCGCCATTGGCGCAGCTGCCCATGGAGATCACCCACTTGGGGTCGGGCATCTGGTCATAGACCTTGCGCAGCGCCGGGGCCATTTTGTTGACCAGGGTGCCGGCGACGATCATCACGTCGGACTGGCGCGGCGACGGGCGGAACACCACACCGTAGCGGTCAAGGTCCAGGCGCGCCGCACCTGCGTGCATCATTTCGACCGCACAGCAGGCCAGACCGAAGGTCATGGGCCACATCGAGCCGGTGCGTGCCCAGTTCAGCAGCGCATCGACGCTGGTGGTGACAAAGCCCTTTTCCAGCAGCGGGTTGTCGCCTTCCGGCCGCAGGATGTCGTCAACCCGCCCTTCCGGGACAGGATTGGTCATCAGGCCATCGAGAGTCTGAATCACTCCCATTCCAGCGCTCCCTTCTTCCAGACATAGATGAAACCGAGGAACAGCATGCCGACGAACAGACCCATGGTGACGAGCGAACGCGCGCCAAGCTCCATGAAGACCTGCGTCCACGGCACGATGAAGATGATTTCCAGGTCGAAGACGATGAACTGGATCGCGATCAGGTAGTAGCGCACGTCGAACTTCATACGCGCGTCTTCGAAGGCTTCGAAGCCGCACTCGTACGGCGACAGCTTTTCCAGATCGGGGCGGCGGGGACCGAGGAATCGACCAACCAGCATCAGCGTAATGCCGATACCGGTGGCAACGATCAGAAACAGCAGAGACGGCAAATATTCGGCCAGCACAGCGATTCTCTCTTGCCTCTGCCGCTGCGCCTGCAGGCGCTTTGGCATGGGGGAGTGGACGGGAAGCTGCCTGGCGCCTTGCGCGCCAGACCAACCCGCTTTACTTACTAAATGGTGCCCAAGAGGGGACTCGAACCCCTACGACCTAAGTCGCTACCACCTCAAGGTAGTGCGTCTACCAATTCCGCCACCTGGGCAAACGATCACATCAGACTATCTTCCCGATGCGCCGCGTATTGTAACCGGCTTCAGTCTTTCTGGGAGCCTTCCGAAGGCTTTTCTTCACCAGAAACCGAAGATTCCGCCTGAGCCGGCACAGTTGCGGCCGGAACCGGGGCGGCAGGGACCGCATCGGCCTTCGGAACGGCCGGCAATTCGCCCGCCGGAGCGGCCGGAGCGCTGGCCGCCGGGGCGGACATCAGACCCAGATCCTGATCGGCGGCCGGGCGGTTGCCATGGCCGGCGTACCAGGCCATGAAGAGGCTGATGCCGAAGAACACCACGGCCAGCCACTTGGTCGACTTGGACAGGAAGTTGGACGCGCCACGCGCGCCGAACACGGTCCCCGAGGCGCCAGCGCCAAAGCCCGAACCTGCCGCCGCACCCGAGCCACGCTGCATCAGGATCAGCGCGACCATGGCCACGGCAACCAGCACGTAGACGACATTGAGGATCAACATCAGCATTGGAAATCCGCCCTCGGACTAGAGTGCCGGCGACTAGCCGGCAACCGTAACTAATTGTTTGCCGCCGCCTCTGCGATGGCCAGGAAGTCGGCGGCCACCAGGGAGGCACCACCAACCAGCCCACCATCGACATCCGGCTGCGCGAACAGTTCCCCGGCATTGTCGGGCTTCACGCTACCGCCGTAAACAATGGGCAGTGAATCAGCAATTCTAGCATCGATGCGCGCGACTTCGCCACGAATGAACGCGTGCACCTGCTGCGCCTGCTCCTTGGTTGCGGTACGGCCGGTTCCGATCGCCCAGACCGGCTCATAGGCGACCACGGCATTGGCGAAGCCTTCGGCCCCGACAAGCTCGAGCACCGGGGCCAGCTGGCTGGCAATGACCGCCTCGGTCTGCCCGGCCTCGCGCTGCTCAAGGGTTTCACCGACGCACAGCACCGGCACCAGGCCGGCATGCAGGGCGGCGGCGAACTTGCGCGCGACCAGCTCGCTGCTCTCGTTATGGTACTGGCGGCGCTCGGAGTGGCCGACCAAGCCGTAGCGGGCGCCCACCTCGTGCAGCATGGCCGCACAGACCTCACCGGTGTAGGCGCCCTTCTCGTTGCTGCTGACGTCCTGTGCACCAAAGGCCAGGCCGGTCTCGCCGAAGTCTTCGACCAGCTCACCCAGGTAGGGCATCGGCGGCAGGATGACCACCTCCACCCCGCTCTTTGGCAGCCCGGCAGCGACCTGCCCCAGCAGTTCGGTGGCGAATTGACGGCTGCCGTGCAGCTTCCAGTTTCCAGCGACGATCTTGCGGCGCATGAGCGGGTGGCTCCTGTGTGAACTCAGCCGCCCATGATACCTGCTGCGGCAAAAAACCGTTTCCGTGTAAGCGGTTACATGGATTTTCAGCCAACGGCGCAGCCCCTCGTGGCGGGTTTAGGTTGGTCGCGGAGAGCCCCGGGTGGATTTGCGGGGTTGGCCGGGCGGGTGGGACTGCGCAGGGGTCGCTGCAAGTCCCCCTCCGGGGCCCGGCCCAGCCGCTGGCGGCTGTGCGTTCGGGCGCTTGCGAAGCAGTGCTTCGCAGGCAAAGCGCCCTCACCCCTGTAAGCTCGTAGGCGCCATCCATGGCGCCTGCGCCCCTGCGCAGCCGACCCGGCCGGCCCCTGACACATTCCGGCGGTTCCGCCCGCCACGGAAAGAAAAAAGAAGATCAAAAGCAAAAAGCAAAAGCAAAAGCGAAAGCGAAAGCGAAAGCGAAAGCAGAGCTTCAACTCCTCCCTGCCTCGAGACCTGACAGATCTCATCCACGCATGGCGTGGATCTACCAGACGCAGCCGAACCGTCGTGCCGCCGCCAGATGTAATCCAACCGTCACCGGGAAACTGTCGAAGGCGGGGCGGTGTGGGTTGGCAGGACCGTTGGAGCCCCCATGGACGGGTTTACGGCGTGTCCTGCCAGCCCACACCGCCCCGCCCAACCCACAGAAACCCAGAGCCGCTTTGGCTTTGGCTTTGGCTTTGGCTTTGGCCTCTGCGGGCGCAGGGTGCAGGGTGCAACCCTGCCGAAACCCCTCCGCTGCGCTCGCCGGGCATGGCCCGGCGCTACCCGTAACAAGAAGACCGCCTTTCGGCGGCCTTTTTGTTACTTCAGCTTGATCTCGCGCAGGCGCTCTTCGAGGAAACCGTGCGCGGTGATCGGTTCCGGGTACCGGCTCGGGTTCTCCCCGGTGATGCACGAGGGCAGCACGTCGATCAGGAAGTCCGGGTTCGGGTGCAGGAAGAACGGCACCGAATAGCGCGGCTGGCGGGCCAGCTCACCCGGGGGATTGACCACCCGGTGGATGGTCGACGGATACACGTGGTTGGTCAGGCGCTGCAGCATGTCGCCGATGTTGACCACGATGGTGTCCGCGTCCGAGGTGAACGGCACCCAGTCCCCGTCATGCGACTGCACTTCCAGGCCTGCCGCGCTGGCACCGACCAGCAGCGTGATGAAGTTGATGTCGCCATGCGCACCGGCGCGCACGTTGGGAATGTCGTCGGTGGTGATCGGCGGGTAATGGATCGGGCGCAGGATCGAATTGCCGAAATTGGTCTTGTCGGCGAAGAAGTGCTCCGGCAGGCCGATGTGCAGGGCCAGGGCCGAAAGCACGCGCGACCCCAGGTTGTCCAACGCCTGGTACAGGCCGTAACCACGCTCACGGAAGCCCTCGACCTCGGACGGCCACAGATTCGGCGCCATCACGTCCCGGTACTTGGAGTCGTCGGCGATCTCGCGGCCGATGTGCCAGAACTCCTTCAGGTCGAAGTGCTTGGAGCCCTTGGCGGTCTCCACACCGAACGGGGTATAGCCACGGGCGCCGCCGCTGCCAGCCACGTGGTACTTCCGCTTGGTCTCATCCGGCAGTGCGAAGAAGGCCTTGAAGACGTCGTAGGCCGCATCGATGTCGGCCTGCGGAATGCCGTGGTTGCGGATGCCGGCAAACCCCCATTGGCGATATGCCGCCCCCAGCTCGGCCACGAAGGCGTCGCGGTCACTGTCGAAACGGGTGATGTCGAGGGTGGGGATCTGGCTCACAGCGGTTCCTGGCTTGTCGTTGAGTCGGTACGGGCCCGCCATGTCATGGCGACCGATCTGAACATTGTGACAGATAGATCGGGGCATGCCACCGACACACTGAAACAAACCGATACAATGCGCCACCCGCGCGCGGTTTAACGACTTCGTCACGCCGGGAAACGCCCTTGCCGCCCACTTGAACCCGCCCCCCTCCATGGTCGCCGCCCCGCCCGACGCCACCACCGCCGCTCTTCCCGGGCCCGCCCGACGCTGGCGCAGGCTGGCGTGGTGGTCGCTGTTCATCGCGGCCAATGCCGTGCTGGCCGCGCTCATCGCGCTGGGCAACGTGCCGCTGCGCGACAACCCTGGCGGCACACTCGGCCTGGCCTACCTGGCATTCGCCCTGCCCGGCCACCTGCTCGCGTTCGGTGCCCTGGCCGGCCTGCTGCCGCTGGCCATCGGCCTGTGGCCGCGCAGCGCGCGCGCGTTGAGCGTCTCGGCGGTGATCTGCCAGGGCCTGTGGCTGTGCCTGCTGCTGGTGGATGCCAAGGTCTTCGCGCTGTATCGCTTCCACCTCAACGCGATGGTCGCCAACATGGTGTTCGGCGGCGCCCTGCAGGATCAGGTCAGCCTGTCCTGGAAGACCTGGCTGCAAGTGGCGGTTCTGGTATCGGCGATCTTCGCCGCGCAGGGCCTGCTGGCCTGGGCGTGCTGGAAGCTGCTGCCTGCAGCGCCACGGCGGCGGCGGGTACTGCAGGCCTGGGCGGTGGTTGCCCTGCTGATGGGCGGCGGCCAGGTCGCCACTGCCTACTACGACGCGCTCGGCGAGCGCGCAGTGATCAGCCAATGGAACTACCTGCCATGGGCGCAGCCGATCACCGCCAAGAGCGCGATGCGTCGCTTCGGCGTGGTCAGCCAGCACCAGGTCGGCCTGCCCGATCCGCGCCATGCCCAGCTCAACTATCCGTTGCAGCCCCTGCGCTGCCAGAGCCACCAGCGGCCGAACGTGCTGATGGTGGTACTGGAGTCGTTGCGCCATGACGTGCTCACCGCGCAGTTCATGCCCAACGTGTCGCAACTGGCCCGTTCCTCGCGGGTGTACGAGCATCATTTCAGCACCGGCAACGCCACCCGTTATGGCCTGTTCGGGCTGCTGTACGGCCTGCCGGGTGGCTATTGGCCGAGCATGCTCGACGAGCAGCGCGGCTCGCAGTTGTTCAAGGTGCTGGGACAGCAGGGCTATGACCTGCATCTGTATGGCAGCGCACCGCTGTACAGCCCGGAGTTCGATCGCACCGCGTTCGCCGATGTCCGCGACCAGTTGCACCAGGGGCCGTCCGAACTGACCTCCGATGGCCGCGATGCCGCCATCGTCGCTGGACTGCAGAAGGACATCCGCGCCAGCCAGGCTGCGCAGCGCCCGTGGTTTGGTTTCGTGTTCCTCGATTCCACCCACGCGCCCTACCACATGCCGGCCGGCTATCGGCCGCTCGCCACGCCGATGGCCGATGCCATCGATTTCCTCAAGTTCGGCCCCGGGCACGATCCAACGCCGGAATTGAACCGTTATCACACCGCGGTGCATTACGCCGACAGCCTGATTGGATCGCTGCTGGACGACCTGCGCGCGCAGGGGCTGGAGCAGGACACGATCGTGCTGGTGACCGGTGACCACGCCGAGGAATTCAACGACCTCAAGCTGAACTACTGGGGCCACAACGGCAACTTCTCCAACTACCAGCTGCAGGTGCCCTTCGTGCTGCATTGGCCCGGCCAGGGTGGCGGCCGCGACGCGCGGATCAGTTCGCATGAAGACTGGGTGCCGACGCTGATGCGCCACGGCCTGGGCTGCGAGAACGCATTGACCGACTACAGCACCGGCCACGACCTGCTGGCTGCACCGACCGGCAAGCGTGCGCTGGTGGTGGAAAGCTGGTCGCAGCGCGCAGTACGCAATGGCGAGGCGATCTACGTGTTCGACAAATTCGGCAACGCCACCGCGCTCGATGCGCGCTACCGCCCCCTGCCGCAACAGACCCCCGACGCCGCCAGCATCCGCGCGGCATGGGAAGCGCTGACGCGCTTCCGCAACCGCTGAACCGAAGGACCGATCCACGCATGAACCGTCCGCTGCGCATCCTGCATACCGAAGCCGCCAAAGGCATGGGTGGGCAGGAGATCTATATTTTCCGCCACATGCAGGTGATGCGCGCGCGCGGCCATCATGTCGCCCTGCTGTGCCAGCCGGATGCGCGCCTGGCCACGCGCGCGCGCGACGATGGCTTCACCGTGCATACGCTGCGCATGGGTGGCATGGCCCGGCTGCTGCGCGGCATCTGGTCGGTGTCACGGCTGGTCCGCCGCGAGCGCTACGACGTGGTCAACACCACCAGCCGTCGCGATGCGTTGATCGCCGCGGCCGGTGCACGCCTGGGCGGTACGCCGCTGGTGGTGCGCTCACGCCACCTGATGAGCCCGGTGAATTCATTGCTGACCTATACCGGCCTGCCGCACCGGGTCATCACGGTGAGCAACTTCGTCAAGCAACTGCTGGCCGACCGTGGCATTCCCGCCGATCACATCGGTATCGTGCCGCCGATGGCGGTTGCGCCAACCGACGCCACGCATGAGCCCTCCTGGCAGGCGTTGCAGGAGACGCGCGCACGCGTGCGCGCCGAGCTCGGATTCGAGGAACAGGACATCGTCGTAGGCTGCGTGGCCGTGCTGCGCGAACCCAAGGGCCACGCCGAGCTGCTGCAGGCCATGGTGCCGCTGTGCAAAGCCAACCCGCACCTGCATCTGGTGGTGGTCGGCGATGGCCAGGCCGTGATGCAGCGCCTGCAGGCCACCTGCGCCGAACACGATCTGCAGCGCCAGGTCCATCTGCTGGGCTTCCGCAGCGATGCCAGCCAGCTGATGCCCGGCTTTGACATCTTCGCCCTGGCCACCCACAAGGAAGCATCGGGCACGGTCTTCCTGGAAGCGGCACAGGCGGGCCTGCCGATCGTGTCGCATCGGGTCGGCGGCGTGCCTGAAATGCTGGTGGAAGGCAGCAATGCCATCCTCACCCGGCTTGGCGACAGCGCTGCCCTCACCGGCGCGCTGCGGCTGCTGGTGGATGATCCCGAGCGCCGCCGGCAGATGGGACGTTCCGGCTGGGACTGGATCCGCAGCGCCACGCGTTTCAGCCCCGAAGGCCACGCTGAAGCCACCGAACACTATTACCACCAATGGATGAAGGAGCTGAGTCATGGCTAATGCCAGAACCGTACCGGTGCTGATGCATCATCACGTCAGCAACTCGCCCGGCATGATCACGGTGTCGCCGGAGAATTTCGAAAGCCAGATCGCCTGGCTGGCGCGCACCGGCTGGACGTCCTTGACGCTGGACCAGTACGCCGGCTTCCTGGCCGGCAAGCCGGTGCCGCGCAAGTCGATCGTGATCACCTTCGATGATGGCTACCTGGACAACTGGGTCTACGCCCATCCGATCCTGCAGAAGTACGGCATGCACGCGGTGGTGTTCGTGGTGACCGGCTGGATGCACGAGGGCCCGATACGCCCACATGCCGGCATCGCCGGCGCCACGCTGCCGGAAACGCCCGAGCATCGCGCCTGCGAAGACCTGATCTACAAGCAGGGCCGCAGCGATGAGGTGATGATGCGCTGGAGCGAAGCACGTGCGGCCATCGAGGCAGGCACCTTCGAGATCCATTGCCATACCCACACCCACACGCGCTGGCTGCGCCGCCAGGACCTGGATCGCGCCCAGCGCCGCGCCGGCATCAGTGGCGACCTGTCGATGGCCAAGGAAGTGCTGCTGGAGAAGCTGGGCGAAGTGTCCGACACCCTGTGCTGGCCATACGGCGATTTCGACCAGGACTACATCGAAGTGGCGCGTGAGCAGGGGTTCCGCTACCTGCATACCACCCATCCGTTCGGCCGCAACGTGGTAGGCGGCGATCCCGAGCGCATCTACCGCTTCGCCATCCGCAACCGGCCGGCAAGCTGGCTGCGCAAGCGTATCGCGTGGAGCTACAACCCGCTGATCGCACCGCTGTTCAACGGCTTCAAGGCACGGCAGAAGAAGATGGTGCCGGGGCCGTGATGGCGCTGCCAGCACTGGGCTGACACAGCTTCGGCAAGGAAGCTCCCACTGAGTGGAAGGACTACAGGAAATGAACGTTCTGGTTACCGGCGGCGCTGGATTCATCGGCTCCCACACCTGTGTGGAACTGCAGCAGCAGGGCCATGCGGTGGTCGTCGTCGATTCACTGTGCAACAGCGACGCCGGGGTGATCGGCCGGATCGGCGACATCACCGGCATCGCGCCGCTGTTCGTACAGGCCGACGTGCGTGACCGTGCGCGGATCACCGCGGTGCTGCGCGAGCATTCGATCGATGCGGTACTGCATTTTGCCGCGCTGAAATCGGTTGGCGAATCGCGGCAGATGCCGTTGGACTACTTCGACAACAACATCAGCGGCACCCTCGCCCTGCTCGGCGCCATGCGCGATGCCGGCGTGGGAACGTTCGTGTTCAGCTCGTCGGCAACCGTGTACGGCGACCAGGACCATTGCCCGGTGGCCGAAACGGCCTCGACCTGCGCGATGACGCCCTATGGCCGTTCAAAGCTGGTGGTGGAGCAGCTGCTGTCCGACCTGGTCGGCGCCGACACGTCGCTGCATGTGGCAACGCTGCGCTACTTCAACCCGGTGGGTGCGCATTCAAGCGCGCTGATCGGCGAGCTGCCGCACGGAACGCCCAGCAACCTGATGCCCTACATCGCCCAGGTGGCCGCCGGCCTGCTGCCCGAAGTGCAGGTATTCGGCGATGACTATCCGACCTGTGACGGCACCGGCGTACGCGACTACATCCATGTGCAGGACGTGGCGCGGGCCCACGTGCTGGCGCTGCAGTACCTGCGCGACAAGCGCCGCAGCATCACCCTGAACCTGGGCACCGGCCAGGGCCACAGCGTGCTGGAACTGATCAAGGCCTTCGAGCAGACCGTCGGCCGGCCGATTCCGTTCCGGATCACCGGTCGCCGTACCGGCGACATCGCGGTGAGTTTTGCCGACCCGTCCCTGGCCCTGCGCGAGCTGGGCTGGACCGCGCGCCATGGCCTGGCGGACATGTGCCGCGACACCTGGAAATGGCAGACGGAGATGCCGCGCAGCGCCTGACGCCTTGCTTGCGGCAGACAGCAACATGGCCGCACAAGCGGCCATGTTGTCAGTTCGATCCAGCGACAGGGTTCAGGCCGCAGCCGCCGTCCTGACCGCCGCCGAAAGCCGGTCCAGGGTGTCCTGCATCAGCGTCGCGTCATCGGCCTCGACCGTGACCCGCACCACCGGTTCGGTGCCGGAAGGACGCAGGAAGGCACGCCCGCGACCGGATACCGCCTGCTGCGCTTCGAGCAGCGCAGCCTGCACGCTCTCGGCCTGCACGGTGGCCTTGGCCGAGACATCGCCAAGGCGCACGTTGACCGTCTTCTGCGGCACCTTGGACAACGGCTGCAGCGCTTCGCGCAGGCTCTTTCCCTGCTGCTTCAGCGCCACCAGTACCTGCAGGGCACTGACGATGCCGTCGCCGGTGGTGGCCCGGTCCAGGCACAGCAGATGGCCGGACGCTTCGCCACCGAGTACGCCGCCTCCCTCCACCAGTGCCTGATGCACGTAGCGGTCGCCGACGTTACTGCGCTGGAACGGAATCTGCAGTTCGGCCAAGGCTTTTTCCAGACCGAAATTGCTCATCAGGGTGCCGACCACCGGACCGCGCAGGCGACCGTCGGCCTGCCATGCGCGCGCCAGGATGTACACCAGGTCATCGCCATCGACCGGGTTGCCGCGGTCATCGGCCATCAACACCCGGTCACCATCACCATCGAAGGCGATGCCCAGATCGGCGCGGGTCTCACGCACCTTTGCAGCGAGGTTGTCGATGTGGGTCGACCCGACGCCGTCGTTGATGTTGACACCATTGGGTTCGGCACCGATGCCGATGACCTCCGCCCCCAGTTCGCGGAACAGCAGCGGCGCGATCTGGTAGGTGGCGCCATGCGCGCAGTCGAGCACCAGGCGTACACCGCGCAGATCGAACGCGCGTGGCACGCTGGACTTGCAGAACTCGATGTAGCGGCCGACGGCCTCGCGTGCACGCGAGGCCTTGCCAAGCTTCTCCGAAACGGCCGTGGTGAACGGCACGTCCAATGCGGCTTCCAGCGCCAGCTCGGTGGCATCGTCGAGCTTCTCGCCCTGGGCGGAGAAGAACTTGATGCCGTTGTCGTAATGCGGATTGTGCGAAGCACTGATGACGATGCCCGCATCCACGCCCAGAGTACGGGTCAGGAAGGCAACGGCCGGGGTCGGCATCGGGCCGAGGAGCTGCACGTCAGCACCCGCAGCAACCAGCCCGGCTTCCAGCGCGGCTTCAAACATGTAACCGGAGATCCGCGTGTCCTTGCCGATCACCACGATCGGGCGGCGCCCCTCCTGGCCACGCTGGGCAACCAGCACACGGCCCAGGGCGTTGCCCAGGCGCAGCACGAAATCAGCCGAGATCGGCCCTTGACCGACCCGACCGCGGATGCCGTCGGTACCGAAGTACTTGCGGCTCCCCATCAAGCTTCCTCCGGTGCCGGCTCGCGACGCAGCATCGCCAGCAGGTCGGCCAGACGGTCGCGCAGTTCACGACGGTCACAGATCTGGTCGATGGCGCCGTGCTCAAGCAGGAATTCCGAACGCTGGAACCCTTCCGGCAGCTTTTCGCGCACGGTCTGTTCGATCACGCGTGGGCCGGCGAAGCCGATCAGCGCATGCGGCTCGGCGATGTTGATGTCACCCAGCATCGCGAACGATGCGGACACACCGCCGGTGGTCGGGTGGGTCAGCACCGAAATGTACGGCTGTCCGGCTTCACGCAGTCTGCCCAGCGCGGCCGAGGTCTTGGCCATCTGCATCAGCGAGAACAGGCCTTCCTGCATGCGCGCGCCACCACTGGCGGAGAAGCACACGTACGGTGCGCCGATCTCGGCGGCGGTTTCGGCGGCAAGGGCGAAGCGCTCGCCGACCACCGAGCCCATCGAGCCCCCCATGAAGGCGAAATCGAAGGACGAGGCCACCAGGGGACGGCCCTTGAGCAGGCCGCGCATGGCGATCAGCGCGTCGTACTCACCGGTGTTCTTCTGCGCGATCTTGATGCGCTCGCTGTACTTCTTCTGGTCCTTGAACTTCAGCAGGTCGGTCGGCCCCAGGCGGGCAGCGATCTCGGTGGTGCTGTCGGCGTCGAACAGTGCAGCCAGACGGGCGCGCGCGCGGATGGCCATATGGTGGCCGCACTTCGGGCAGACCTCCAGATTCTCTTCCAGCTCCGGACGGTACAACGCACTGCCGCAGTTGCTGCACTTTTCCCACAGGCCCTCGGGGACGCTGCGCTTCTTGCTGGGGGTGTTGTCGGTGCGGATGCCAGACGGCATCAACTTGCTGAGCCAACTCATGCGGGAGGACACTTCCGTTCAGGGCGGCCCGGGGGCCGCAAAGGCGGACAGTCTAGCTCCGCTTTCCCCGCCCGTGCACCCCCTGCCCGGCCTTGGGCCCGCTGGAAAAAACCATGCTGGGACGTACGTTTAGGTGCTGGGTAGCGCCGGGCCATGCCCGGCGGATACTCTTGCGCGCCCCCACCGCCGGGCATGGCCCGGCGCCACCATTACTGATCCAACGCCTGCCGCAGCGGAGCCAGGAAGGCTGCGGCGCGCTGCGCCGCATCGTCGGCGGAGCTCGCTTCGGCCAGCACCGCCACCAGCGCGCTGCCGACCACCACGCCGTCGGCCTGGCGGGCCATGGCTGCCGCACTGGCTGCGTCCTTGATGCCGAAGCCGGCCACCACCGGCACGCTGGCCCTGGCCCGCAGCGCCTGCAGGCGTGCGCTGGCCGCGTCGCTGTCCAATCGCTCGGAGGCGCCGGTGACCCCGGCAAAGCTGACGTAGTACAGATAGCCACGGGCCAGCGCCAGCAGCTTGTCGGCGCGTGCCTCGCTGGTGGTCGGCGATGCCAGCAGAACCAGCGCAAGGCCTGCAGCGTCAAAGGCCTGCTGGGCTTCGCCGGCCTCTTCCGGCGGCAGGTCGACCAGCAGCACGCCGTCCACGCCAGCGGCCACCGCCGCTTCGGCGAACGCGACGTAACCGTGGATCTCCACCGGGTTGAGATAGCCCATCAGCACCACCGGCGTCTGCGTATCCTGTTGCCGGAACTGCGCCACCGCCTGCAGCACGTAACGGTTGCCGGCACCGCGCGCCAGCGCGCGCTCGGAGCTGCGCTGGATGGTCGGGCCGTCGGCCATCGGATCGGAGAACGGCACGCCCAGTTCGATCACATCGGCACCGGCCTGGACCAGCGCGTGCATGACCGGCACCGTGGCTTCCAGCGACGGATCACCGGCGGTGATGAAGGGGATCAGAGCCTTGCGCTGCTGCTGGCGCAGGCGCTGGAAACAATCATCGAGTCGGGAAACAGGCATCTCAGGCACATCCTTCAATCAGTTCAATCGCTTCGCTGGTCCCCCAGTACATCAGGATGACCTTCCCTTCAAACACTTCCAGGCGGATGCCCAGGTCCGAGCCCGGATCCTGCCAGGTCAGGTACTCGCCCTGATCGCCGTCGTACGCATGCGGACTGGAGACCGGCGCGCCGGGGAACTGCGCCACCGCCTGCGCCCGCGTCATGCCGATGCGCAGGCCAAACGGACCCGGCTGGTCGACCGGCGCCGTGGCGTCCTCGCCCGGGCCGAGATCGAAGCGGACCACGCGGTCTTCGTCGGTCATCATCGACACGCCGGGCGGCAGCCCCTTGCCGTCGTAGTACTCGCAGCTGCCGCCGATGGCTTCGACCGCGCCCATTGCCTTCCACGGCCCGAAGGCCTTCAGGTCGCTCATGTGCTGGCCGATCAGCACCTCGCCGGCATGATCCAGCGCCACCGACGCCACGGCGGGCGCGTCATCGCTGGAGACCACAGCCGAGGCCGGTGGATCATCGATGGGCGTGCTCGCAATCGGGTCGACGTCATCGTTGGCCGCCATCGGCTGCGCCGGTTGCGCAGCGGCCTTGGCCGCCGGCGCCAGCACGGGCGGCTCCGGCGGCTGGCAGGCGCCCAGACTGAATGCCAGCAGCAGTACGCTGCTGTTGCGCATCAGCGCACTCACAGCACCAGCCCTTCGCGCGCCGCGATGGTATGCACGTCCTTGTCGCCACGTCCTGACAGGTTGCACAGCACGATCTGGTCGCGCGGACGTCCGCGCGCGAGCTTCATCGCCTGCGCAAGCGCGTGGCTGGACTCCAGCGCCGGCAGGATGCCTTCGGTGTGGGCCAGCAGATGGAAGGCCTGCAGCGCCTCTTCGTCGGTGATGCCGACGTAGCGCGCACGGCCGCTGTCGGCCAGGAACGCATGCTCGGGGCCGACACCCGGGTAATCCAGGCCGGCCGACACCGAATGGGTCTCGATGATCTGGCCATCGTCGTCGCACAGCACATAGGTGCGGTTGCCGTGCAGCACGCCCGGGCGGCCGGCGGCGATGGAAGCTGCGTGGCGGCCGGTGTGGATGCCATCACCGGCCGCTTCAGCGCCGACGATCTCGACCTGGCGGTCGTTGAGGAAGGCATGGAACAGGCCGATCGCGTTGCTGCCGCCGCCGACGCAGGCGGTGATCGCATCAGGCAGGCGACCGTACTCGGCCAGCATCTGCTCGCGTGCCTCGCGGCCGACGATGGCGTTGAAGTCGCGCACCATGCGCGGGTACGGGTCAGGACCCGCTACCGTGCCGATGATGTAGAAGGTGTCCTGCACGTTGGTGACCCAGTCGCGCATCGCTTCGTTGAGGGCGTCCTTCAGAGTGGCCGAGCCGGAGGTGACCGGCACCACCGTCGCCCCGAGCAGTTTCATGCGGTAGACGTTGATCTTCTGCCGCTCGATGTCGGTGGCGCCCATGTACACCACGCACTCCAGGCCCAGCCGCGCCGCGACGGTGGCACTGGCCACGCCATGCTGGCCGGCGCCGGTCTCGGCGATGATGCGCTTCTTGCCCATCCGCGCCGCCAGCAGCGCCTGGCCGATGGTGTTGTTGATCTTGTGCGCGCCGGTGTGGTTCAGGTCCTCGCGCTTGAGCAGGATCTGCGCGCCACCGACGTGGTCACTCAGTCGTTCAGCATGGTAGATCGGGCTCGGCCGGCCCACGTAATGGGCCAGGTCGCGGTCATAGGCCAGCTGGAACGCCGGATCCTGGCGGGCCTGGTCATAGGCCTGGGCCAGTTCCTGCAGCGGGCCGACCAGGGTTTCGGCGACGAAGCTGCCACCGTAACGGCCGAAGTGGCCCTGGGCGTCAGGGAAGGCATGGAAATCGGCGATGGGAGAGTCAGGCATGGAGACGACCGGTCGTTCAGACAGGTGGATACTCTAGCGCACGGTTTGTGTCCGGAAAATGGATATTATCTGGCCTATCCCGTCAGGAAATCTCACATGAGCACATCACTGCTGCCGCCCCTGAATGCCCTGCGGGCGTTCGAGGCCACCGCACGTCTGGGCGGCGTTGGCCGCGCGGCCCAGGCGCTGCATGTGACCCATGGCGCGATCAGCCGGCAACTGAAGCTGCTGGAAGACCATCTGGGCCTGGCCCTGTTCCAGCGCGCCGGCCGCGGACTGCGCCTGACCGCCGCCGGCACCCGCCTGCAACAGGCATGCAGCGAGGCGTTCGGCGGCATTGAAGACTGCGTGCGCGAACTGCGGCGGCCAAGCGCGGAGCCGGCCCTGGTGCTGGGCTGCAGCGGCAGCGTGCTGGCGCGCTGGATGATTCCGCGGCTGCCGGCACTGCAGGCTGCCCTGCCCGGCGTGCGCCTGCAGTGGTCGGCGCTGGATGGCAGTTTCACCGAGGCGCAGGCCACGCTGGATGCGGTGCTGCTGCTGGCACAGGGACCATGGCCACGCGGCTGGCAGGTGCGCGAGCTGGCACCGGAACGGGTGGGTGTGGTGGTGGCGCCCTCGCACCCGGCGGCGCAGCGGTTGCGCCATGTCCCCCCGTCCGCCTTGCTGCGGGAAACGCTGCTGCACACCCGTTCGCGGCCGCAGGCGTGGCCTGCATGGGCGCAGTCGCACGGGCTGGACCCAGCCCAGCTGCAGCTCGGCACCGGCTTCGAACACCTGTACTACCTGCTGGAAGCAGCGGTAGCGGGGCTGGGCCCGGCGATCGCGCCGGAGCCACTGGTGGCCGAGGATCTGGCAGCCGGGCGGCTGGTCGCACCATGGGGGTTCGCCGCGACCGGCGGGTTCTGGGTGCTGGCGCGGCCGGACGGACCTGTCGATGCGCGCGTGGACGCGCTGGCCGATTGGGCGGTAGGGCAGTTGCATTGAACCGGTTTCTGCCGGCCTGCCGCTGCGGGGAATGGCCGCAGATGTGGCTTCTGTAGATCCGGACCCGTGCCTGGCTGCGTTGAGCTGCAGAACACGCCTTGCTTCGCACGGAAGCCGAGCGTGGGCTCGGCTCTACACAAGGCCAACCGGCAGCGATCGAGCAAGCTCGACGCTGCGAAGCATGATTACGGCGCCGTCGGCGCCGCCAGGCGCTGCTGCAGGTCCTCGCGCAGGCGCGACAGCTCGACTTCGGCCTGCTGCCGCTGCTGCATGCCCTCGCGATGGATGCTGCGCACTTCCTCGACGGTAGCGATCAGCTGATCGTGCACGTGGCGCAACGTAGCCACATCGATCACGCCGCGCTGGTTGCTGCGTGCGGTGTCCACCGACGCCTGGCGCATCAGGTCGGCATTGCTTCGCATCAGCTCATTGGTCGCATCGTCGATGGCATTGGCCAGTTCGGCGGCGTTCTTCTGTTCACCCAGCGACAACTGGATCGCGAACTGGCGCTTCCACGAGGGGATGGTGATGTCGCGGACGGTGTTGAACTTCTCGATCAGCTGCAGCGCATTGGCCTGGATCAGGCGGATCATCGGCAGCGACTGGTCAGCCGCGTGCTGCATCAGCTGCAGGTCGGAGACGCGCTTCTCGATCAGGCGGATCGCATTGTCGATCTCGCTCTGGCGGATGCGCTGCTGCGGGTCATCGCTGCCCTGCCCCAGCAACTGCTCGGACTGCAGCTGGGCCAGGCGCTGCTTGCCGGCGGCGGCATACAGGCCCAGCGCATGACGCTCCTCGCGGACGATGTCATGCATACGGTCGAAATCGCTTACCCGCTTGCCCATCAGCGCCTGTTGCGCACCCACGTCGCCGAGCAGCTGTTCGATCTGCGAATTGGTATCGCTGAACTTCTGCACCAACTCGCCCTTGGAAGAACGCAGGCGATCGATGAGGCCACCGATCAACGGCACCTTCGAGCGCTGGGAAAAACCATCCAGCTTGAGCTCGCGCGCGATGCGCACCACTTCGCCGAGTTTCTCGCCATTGGCATCGAGGTCACGGTTGCGCACCTGGTCCAGCAGCTGGCTGGAGAAGGCCGTTGTCCGAGCGGCGGCCTCACGGCCGAACACCTGCAGGTTGCCCGGACGCAGGTCTTCCAGTTCGCGGCCGATTTCGGCGATGCGCGGCAGGTCGTCGCGGACCAGGCCGAGGGCCTTCAACGTGCTGTCATCAAGTTCAGGGGCGGGCGTGGTGGCGGGCACGAGCGTGCCGGAGTTCTGGCTGTCCTGGGTCATCGGGCAGTGTCCTTGCGGTGGATAAGCGGCAGCGGCGGCCGGCTCAGGGCAGTCTAGCCTGAGCAGCGGCTACTTCGTCGTCGATCTGGGCCTGCAGCGTGGCTGCCTGCTCGGCCTGTGCAGCCTGCGCCAGTGCCTGGCGCGCCAATGCGGCCTGGCGCCAGGCCGGCAGCAGGACATCGTGGATGCGGACGAAGCGCTGCAGCAGGGCTTCGTCCTGCTCCTGCAGCAGCCGCCACTGCCCGCTTTCGATGCGTCGCAGCGTGGCAAGCCGCTGCAGATGGTCCACGCGTGGGGCCAGCGCGACCTGCGCAGCTCCCTGCAGTGTCGCCAGCTGCGCGGCGCCGAACGTGGCCCAGGCCTCCAACGCGGCGGCAGCCGCATCGTTGTCGATGATGGCCCGGGCACGCTGCTGCACACGCTGCGCGAGACCCTGCGCCTGCTCGCGCGCCTGCAGCGCCAGCACGCCCAGCTGCGCCTGCAGCCCCTGCGCCTGTGCCTGGCGTTCAACGTCACGGCCGAGCAGGCGCCCCCACCAGCTCTCCTGCCGCCGCAGGCGCGCCGGATCGCTGGCCTGCAACGCCAATGCGATCCGCGCCAGCGCAGCCACCAGTCGCTCGCCTTCCGCGCCAGCCCGCAACGGTGCCGGCTCGGCCAGCACCTGCAGCAGGGAGCTGCCGTACGCTGCCAGCGTGGCCACATCGGCGTGCGCCGGAAGCGTGGGTTCTGGCAGGGAGCGCACACAGGTCACGGCAGCGGCGGCGGCCGTGGGCCGTCATCAGCCAGCGTTTCCGGCGGCAATGATTCACCGTAGAAGTGGCGCATCAGCGCTTCGTCCAGCGCACGTTCTTCCGGAGTCGCTGCACGACGCACCCGCGGGCGACGACGCGTGTCGGTCGTGGCCACATCGGCCGTTACCTGCTGCCGGGCCCACCCGGCAAACGCCGCCAACGTCTGCGACAACTGCACCTGCTGTTCCTGCGAGGCGACCAGCAGCTGCAGCAGCGGTGCCAGACCAGCCTGCAGGTCTTCGGCCAATGGCGTGGCTGCGGCCTGCGGTACGGCGGCAGCCGGCGCGCTGGCCGGACGTGCATCGGCCAGGCGCTGCAGCGCTGCCAGCAAGGCCGGCCATGGCGCAGGCTCCGGTACGACGGCCACCTCTGCCGGCGGCGGCGGCGGCGGTGGCAGCTGCAACGCACTGGCGATGTCGGCCAGCTGCGCGACCACGCGGCCACCGACATCACTGTCACCGGCACCCATTGCCTTGTTGCGCAGGAAATCACGCTTGATCTGCGCCCAGCGTTGCGCGCGTTCTTCATCGAGCACGCCACGCAGCTCGGCCAGCTTCAGCAGATTCTCTTCGGCACCGGTGGTCAGCAGCTGCGCTTCGCCCAGGTAGTGGTCGGAGATCAGCTGCTGCAGCTCGTCGTCATTCATCACCGGCGAAATCTTCTCCGCCAGCTTGTTCATGTTGCGGTAGCTGCCCTGCAGGCGGAAGGGCGGCTCGGTGCGATAGCGGTCATCCTGGGCAGCGCTGGCGATGTACTGCTGGTTGACCTTGTAGACCACATCGCGGACCTGCAGCATGCGCTGCAGGGTGGCGGTGATCTCGTTGATCTCGGCGCCGCTGTAGGCGTGGCTCAGGCCGTTGGTGGACACATCCTTGCCCATCGCGCGGTCGACCAGCAGGTACAGGTCGGCCATCTCGCGCGTGGCCAGTGGCGCCAATACCGGGTTGGAGGTCAGGCTGTTCTCGATGTAGCTGAGCGTGAAGGCTGCTTCCATGCCACCGAGCACATCGCCCAGGTTGTAGATGTCGGCACGGTTGGCCAGCATGTCCGGAATCTTGAACACTTCGCCGGATTCGGTGTACGGGTTGCCGGCCATGACCACGCAGAACTTCTTGCCACGCATGTCGTAGGTGCGCGTATGGCCGCGCCATACGCCTTCGATGCGGCGCGTGCCATCGCACAACGAGATGAACTTCTGCAGGAACTCGGGGTGCGTGTGCTGGATGTCATCGACATACAACATGGTGTTGTTGCCCATCTCCAGCGCCAGGTTGAGCTTTTCCAGCTCCTGCCGCGAGGTGGCGTCCGGTGCCTGCTGCGGATCCAGCGACCGCACTTCGTGGCCCAGCGCCGGGCCGTTGATCTTCATGAAGACCAGGCCGAGGCGATGTGCCACGTACTCCATCAACGTGGTTTTGCCGTAGCCGGGCGGCGAGATCATCATCAGCAGGCCCATCAGGTCGCTGCGCTTGTTCTCGCCAACGGTGCCCATCTGCTTGGCCAGGTTGTCGCCGATCACGCCGAGATATACGTCGTTGATCAGCTTGTTGCGCACGAAGGACGACAACGGCCGGGCCTTGAACTCCGACAGCCGCAGGGTTTCGCGTTCGCGACCGATGATGCCCTGGCGCACCGCCTGATAGGCATGGAAGGCCGGTACGAACGCCTGCAGGTGATGCTGCAGGCGTGCCAGGAAATCGTCCAGCGACACGGTCAGGCTGCCGTTGTGGATGCGGGCGTGTTCGCCCAGCAGGCCGCTGACCTCCGCCTGCAGCGGTGCATCGCTGGCACGGGTGCGCAGCTGTCGCTGCACCAGCAGCAATGCCGCCGCTTCTTCGACATAGCCGGCATGCGCCGACTGTGTCGGCAGCCCGGCGAGCGCCCGCAGCCATTGCCCGGCCAATGCCCAACGCATGGCCAGCGGATCCTGCGAGCGCTGCAGCGCACGTTCAAGCGCATCACGCTGGCCCGCCTGCTCCAGTTGCTGCGACAGCGCGTCCAGCAATGCCTGCGCGTGCCGGCTGGTGCTGAACACCGGCTCGCCGGCCACCAGTTCTTCGCCCAGGTATGCCGCTGCTGCATCGGCGGCGGCGGCGTCAAACGGCAGTGCATGCGCGAGTGCATGGTCATGCAGCGCCTTGGCCATTTCCGCACGCAGGGCCTGGCGCCCCTCGTCGGAACCGAACAGGCGCGCGATGGCCTCCGCACCGGCCTGCCGGCCGGGCCACTGCGCCACGGCTTCATCGCGTTGCCGCGCGGCCCAGAACAGCAGTGCCAACGCACGCACATGGGACGAATGCCGCAGCGGTCCGGCGGCCTGCTGCAGCGGCAACAGCGCGCGCAGGATCAGGGCGGCGTCATGGTCATGGATACCGCGCTCGTAGCCCTCGCGATAACGCGGTGCCGCAAAGGCGCGGACCCGCTGGCCCAGCGCTTCCGGTTCGGCTGCATCGTGCTGCAGCTGGGCCATGTCCAGGCCATCGCGGCCCTCCTCCGCAGCCAGCAACAGGCACCCGGCCAGGTATTCGCCGCGGTAGATCGCTGCCGATTCCGAATCCAGGGTCACCGGCCAGAACGGCTTGAGCGCATCAAGCTCGGGATCGTGCAGCGTCTCCAGGAAATCGGTGCCGGTGAGGTGGATGGCAAGGGTTTCACCCCGTGGCAGCAGGGTCAGGTCCAGCGCCTGGGTGTTCACGCTGAATCGATGGCGCGGACCAAGGCGGACCACGTTGCCGCCGGCCTCGTACAGGTCGCTGCGGTCGCGCAGCTGGCGCACGGCCTGGTCGCGCACGCCCTTCAGGCGCGCCTCGACATCGTCAGCCTTGACGTTGTCGCGCAGCGCACGCAGGCGCTCGGCCAGTTCACGCAGCTTGAGGATCAGCGGATCGCCGGCGAAGAACGCGTTGAGCTCGTCGGCCGTGCCGAACCGCTCGGTACGCTTTCCGAGGCCATCAAGGATGCGGTTGGCGGCATCGAGCACCGAGCGCGCCTTGCGCTGGCGATCATCCAGCAGGGCCTGCTTGTGCGTATCGAAGGCTTCGACCAGCTCTTCGCGCTTGCTCAGGATGTCGCCGACGAACTGCTCGTGCTCGCCGAACTGGCTTTCCAGTTCTTCCAGCTGCACCAGCAGGCGCGACAACTGTTCGTCGGCCCGCTCAGGGTCGCTGGCCATCGCCAGCGCGCTGGTGATCGACTGCGAGAACAGGGCGAACTGGGCGGCGAACTGGGCCACGGCTTCGGCCGAACCCAGCGACTTGCGGCGCTGTTCGGCGCGGGCGCGTGCCTGGTTCAGGCGCCCGTACAGCAGCGAGATGGATTCGACCACGCGGGTGCGCGCAGTCGCATCGTCGACCTTCAGCCCGGCCATCAGCTCGGACAGCATGTCCAGGTCGCCGGCCATGCCGCGCAGGCCGTCCAGCTGCTCATCCAGCTGGCGTGCACTGGCGGCCTGCTGTGCGGCTTCGTCCAGCGCCTGCATGCGGGCGGTCAAGGGGGCCAGCGCTGCATCGCCGGCAAGGAAGGTACCGGTGGCGGCGCCGACACGGTCGTGCGCCTGCACCAGTTCGGCGGCCATCGCCTCGATGCGCGCGGTATCGATGTAGCGCAGTTCGCGGATGGTCAGCAGTCGACCGCGCAGTGCGGTGATCGCGTTGAGCGCTTCGACGAAGGCCTGCACCTCGTTCCAGTTTTCCGGCTGCAGCCGGCCCAGCAGCGCCTTGTGCGTGGCCTCGGCCTCGGCCATTGCCTGGGCCGACTGCTGGCGGATCGACTGCACCTTTTCGTATTCGTCCAGCACCGATTCGCCGGTGGCGCTGATCTGCCGCAGCAGGGCTTCGGCGCCATCGCAGGCCTCGTCACCCAGCCAATGATGCGCATCGAAAAGCCGCCGGGTATCGGCTACCAGGCGCTGGTAGCGCTGCACCGATACATCCTGGCCGTCGATCTCGCGCGCCAGGTTGAACAGGTTGGAGATGCCGCGAACCAGCTCGGCGTTGCCGATGCGCCCCATGAAGGTATTGCCGGGCGGACGGCTGGCGGCGAACTCATCGCTGCTGAAGGGCGTCTGCCAGACCTGCATCGGATGGATGCGGGTCGGCTCGGTGCCTTCGGCATGGAACAGCACCATGCGCCCGTCCTGCATGAAGGCATAGCCGTGGCCGAACACGGGGTTCTGCAGCACGCGCTGGATGGTGTTGTAGACGAACAGCGCCGAACGCCCGCCTTCGCGCTCGTAGAAGATGTACAGCACGTCCTCGCCGTTGGGCGAACGAATGCTGCGCTTGAACTGCATGCCATCCATCGAGGCGTCGAACGCCTTGTGCTCGCCACCCTGCAGGTAATAGCCGCCGGGGAAGATGATGCCGTGGTCTTCGGGCAGCTGCACGCAGGCCTGGACGATGGCATCGTTGCGCACGATGTCGCCGGTAAGCGTGTTGTAGATCAGTCCGCGCCATTCGGTTTCGCGGTAGGGCAGCACTTTCAGCAGCACCAGCGAGCCGACCCGGGCGAACTCGAACTGGGCATCGTCCAGCGACTGCGTGCTGTCCTCCACCGGTTCGCTGTAGATGCCCTGCCCGGTTTCGGTGTTGTTCTCCACCTTGATGGTGAGATCGCCACCGGTGGTTTCCACGAACAGGGTATCGAGGATGTTCAGATGCGAATGGCGGCCGTTGACGGCAAGGTCGCGCGTGGCGCGGGTCCATTCGAAATCGAAGGGTGGCGGCAAGGCGATGTCACGCTCGCCGCGCGCATCGAGATAGGTCAGTTCGCCTTCGCGTGACAACGCCCAGCGGAACACGCGCACGTCGCTGCTGCGCTCGCCGATCTGGAACGAGGCCAGCAGCTTGTCGCCCACCACGATCAGCTGCAGCAGGCGCGCATGCTTGTAGTAGGCGTACAGCTCGTTGAAGTCATGCACGAAGCCGGGCTGGTCGAGGAAACTGCCCTTCAGTTCAAGGGCAGCGACGTCGTAGCCATCAGCGCCCTGTACCAGCCGGTACAGACCGAACACATCTTCAATGCGGGTCTGGGTCTTGAGCCCGATGAACACGTTGTAGCCGAACAGCAGGCGATCCGGGCCGACCTGGACGATGTCGCGGCCGACACAGTTGTTCTCGCTGCGGATACGGAAACGGCCGACCACCTCCAGGCGGCTGTCGCCGAACTCGGCCAGGCGCTGGCGGTTCAGCTGCTCGGCAACGGCCTGCAGGCGCTGGCCCTGTTCGCCGAGACGGCGCCGCAGGACTTCATAGGCGCCGCCCTGGGCTACGGCCTGGTCGACGGTATCGCCGGCAGCCTCTGGTGCGACGGACTCGGTGGACGGTTTGGTTTCGGACATCAGCAGGTTTCCGGCTCACGGACGGCCGGCCGTCGATGCGGCCGGCACGGGTGGGCGATGGCGATGGCCATCGCCGGGTGGATCAGCGCGCGCTGTCGACCACGACGGTCGCCGCGACGGGCACGGTCTCTGCGTCCTCGGCGATCTGCCGCGGTGCATTGTCGGCCACGTTGACGCCCAGGTAGCGCTGCATCAGGTCCTGCACGATCGGGCTTTTGCCGGCGAAGCCTTCGATCGACTTGCCCAGCGAAACCGCCTTGATCAGGTTCTCGAACATGCCGCCGTCGCCGCCAACCAGGTCGATGTCGGCGTTGCGCAGCGCGCTGGCGATGACGCCGGCGTTCTCGCGCGAGACTTCCTTGCCGGCTTCGATCGAGGCCAGCGCCTGCTTCAGGCTGTTGTCCAGCATCATGCGGAATTCTTCATGGCCGCGCGCCTGGTCGCTCAGCGAAGCGATGGCTTCAAACTTGCGGACCAGGCCCTCGGCCTCGGCCAGCAGCTTCTTCTGCACCACGCCGGCTTCGGCGTTGCCCAGCGATTCGGTGGCGGTGGCACGGGCCAGGCCCATCTTCTCCTCGCCCTGCGCCTGTGCCTGCAGCGTCTCGGCCAGCACGCGCGCCTCGTTGCTGCCCTGCTTCAGGTTCGCTTCGGCCTTGGCTTCGATCACGCGCGCCTCGGCGATGCCGACCTTCTCGATCGCCAGCGCCGACGCTTCGCGTACCTGCGCTTCGGCCAGGCCGGGCGCGGCCTGCTCGGCGCGGAAGGCGTCGGCCAGCAGGCGCTTGGCCTCGGCCTGCTTGCCGGCGGCTTCGTGCTCGGCCTGCGCCAGCGTGGTCAGCTCCACCGCGCGATGCTTGGAGGCGGTCTCGCGGGCCTGGGCTTCCTTCACTTCGCGCACCAGCGCTTCCTGCGCCTTCGCCTCGGCTTCCAGGATCAACACCTGCTTCTGGCGGTCGGCCTCGGAGACTTCGCGCACTTCCTTGATGCGCTCTTCTTCCTGCGCCACGGTCTTGTCGATGGAGATGCGTTCGCGGGTGATGTTGGCCACGTCCATCTTGCCCTGCTCGACCACCTTGTCGCGCTCCACGCCCTGCAGCTGCACTTCGCGGTCGGTGGTGACCTGCTCCAGCTGGCGTGCGCGCTCGACGCGCTCGGCTTCGATGGCCACGGCGCGCTGGCGGTTCTGCTCGGCCACTTCAACTTCGCGCATGCGGTTCTGCTCGCGGATGTCGATCAGCTGCTGCGCTTCGATGCGGGCGTTCTCGGACAGCTGGCGCTGCTCTTCCTGCACCTTGGCGGTCTCGGCTTCCTCGCGCGCACGGATGGTCTCGATCTCGCGCTTCTGCCGTGCCTCGGCTTCGGCCTGCTGCCGTTCAAGGGCCAGCAGTGCTTCGCGGGCTTCGACGTTCTTCTTGGTGATGGCCAGCTTCTCGTTCTGCTCCAGTTCGTTGGTCACCACGTTCTGCGCAGCGGTCAGCTCGGTGATCTTGCGGATGCCCTGCGCGTCGAGGATGTTGAACTGGTCCAGCAGCGACTTCGGGGTCTGCTCCAGGTAGTCGATGGCCACGTCTTCCAGCACATACCCATTGAGGTCGTTGCCGATCACCGCGATGATCTCGTCGCGGAATTCCTGGCGCTTCTCGAACAGCTCGGTGAAATCGAACTTCTTGCCGACCGTCTTCAGTGCTTCGGAGAACTTGGCGTTGAACAGCTCATCGACGGCATGCTTGTCCGACGCGCGGTCGGCGCCGATCGCCTTGGCCACGCGCAGTACGTCGGCCTGGGTCTCGTTGACGCGCAGGTAGAACGCCACGGCGATGTCGGCGCGCATGTTGTCGCGGCAGATCAGGCCTTCCTTGCCGCGGCGGTCGATCTGCAGGGTGATCAGGCTGATCCGCATCAGCTCGGCGCGGTACAGCACGGGAATGATCAGCGCACCGGTGAAATGCACTTTCGGGGTGGAACTCATGTCGTTGACGATCAGGGCCACGCCCTGGTCGACCTTGCGGTAGAACGCCTTGAACAGGCCCGCCACGCCGAGCAGGAGGGCGAGGACGCCGCCCACGATGATCAGGAAGGGGAGCACGGATGCCAACGTCATTGATGTTTCTCCTTGTTGCCCGGAAGCAGGTTGTCCTGGAAGTCGAGGGCGACCGCGTCGGCGCGGACCACCCGGTAATGGTGTTGTGCAGCCACGTGCTCGACCAGCACGATGCGCTCGCCGCGCTGCAGTTCGATGTCGCTGCGGATCTGCAGGACCAGGCCGGCACCGCCGTCATCGACGGTGGCATGGCCACTGCGTGCGTCGACCTTGGGCGAAGCGACCACGCCGACCCGGCCCAGCAGCGAGGCCTGCGGCACCGGGCGCAGGCGCAGCAGGAAGCGGCGGATGGGACGCAGCAGCATCGCGGTGACCGGCACGGCCGGCAGGGGTGCAAGCACCGCCACGACGGTGCCCAATGACCAGCGCAGCAGGTCGGGCAACGGCAGCAGCAGGTACAGATGGATGAAGTAGGTGAGGGTCCAGGCGAACAGGCTCAGCAGCGTCACCACCACCATGAGCGGCACGCCGCCCAGGCCCCAGCGCGCCAGCAGCGCTGACAGGCCACTGAGATGGGCATCGCCTTCAAGGGCGCCATCGGCACCGGCCTCGCCGAAACCGTCATCGACCAGGCCAAAGGCGGCAATCCCCCAATACAGCACCGCCACCGCCAGCGCGACGCTGTACGGGAGGGTCGGATAACCGAGTACGACGGTTAGGAATTCCTGCATCGCTTGCCTTCCTGGGCGGGGGCGCCAGGCGCCCGTTCGGAGCACGCCACCAGCGGCTCCGTCGATCCTCGTGCCGGCCCTCATGGCCAGCACGCTTGGGATCATCCTATGTGAAGAGGGTGTGCAGGCTCAAATGTGAAGACCGGACACCTCGGAAGTGACCGTGTCTCAATCCAGCACGGCGCAATCGGAGCGCCGGACTTCTTCCACGAACGTGCGCATCTTGTAGCCGTCCTTGATGCCCGGCTCCAACTCGATGCCACTGGAGACATCCACGCCCCACGGCAGGGTCGCCAGCACGGCGTCATGCACGTTCTCCGGCGTCAGGCCTCCGGCCAGCAGGAACGGCCGGTGCAGGCCGGTGGGGATACGCGACCAGTCGAAGGCCACGCCGGTACCGCCGCCGCCGCCCGGCGCATGGCTGTCGAACAGGAAGCCGGCGGCGCTGGGGTAGCGCAGCTGCAGGGTGCGCGCATTGATCTCCTCGCGCCCGCCCATGGCGATCGCCTTCAGGTAAGGCATGTTGAAGCTGCGGCAGAAGCTCTCGTCTTCCTCGCCATGGAACTGCAGCAGGGTCGGCCGCACGGTACGCAGCACCTCGCGCACTTCTTCCCTGCTGTTGTTGCGGAACAGCGCCACCACGTCGACCATCGGTGCGATGGCCTGGCGCATCGCGCGCGCTTCGGCCGGCGCGACCCGGCGGCTGCTCTCGCGGGCGAAGATGAAGCCCACCGCATCCACGCCCAGCTCGCCGGCCAGGCGCACGTCGCCGGCACGGGTCATGCCACAGAACTTGATGCGGGTACGGTAGTAGGAGCGGCTCATAGCGTTACCTCGGCGGGCAGATGCCAGTTGTCGGGGTACAGCGGCCCCAGGAACACCAGTCCCTGCGGAGGAGCGGTGGGACCGGCTACGGTGCGGTCGCGCCCGGCCAGCAGTTCGGCGATCCACTCCACCGGCTGCTCGCCACTGCCGACCAGTATCAACGAACCGACGATATTGCGGACCATGTGATGAAGGAATGCATTGCCGCGCACCGCCACCTCGATGACGTCGTCGTGGCGGCTGACCTGCAGCGACTGCAGTTCGCGCCGCGCATGCAGGGCCTGGCACTGGACCGAGCGGAAGGCGCTGAAGTCGTTCTCGCCCAACAGGGCCTGCCCGGCCAGGTGCATGCGCTCGGCATCGAGCGGGCGCCGCTCCCAGCTCAGGGTCTGCCGGCCCAGCGCCGGGCGCACTTCGCGATTGAGCAGGCGGTAGCGATAACGTCGTGCGCGGGCGGAGAAACGGGCATGGAAATCATCGGCCACCGGCACGCACCAGCGCACGGCGATAGAACGCGGCAGGCGGGTGGTGGTGCCGAGCATCCACGCGCGCGGATCACGCACCACGTCGGTGTCGAAGTGCACGACCTGGCACTGGCCGTGCACACCGGCATCGGTGCGGCCGGCGCAGACCACCTGCAGCGGGGTATCGGCCACCGATGACAGGGCCTGTTCCAGGCTGGCCTGGACGCTGGGTCCGCCCTCGCCCAGGTTCTGCCAGCCCCTGAAATCGCTGCCGTCGTACTCGACGCCGAGCGCGTAACGCATGTGCTACCTCGATATTGCGGGTGGGGCGGCGCTCAGGCCGGGTCGCGCTCGGACCAGACCGCCAGTTCGTTGCCACCGGGCTCGACGAACTGGAAACGGCTGCCGCCAGGGAAAGAGAACACGGTCCGCACGATCTGACCACCGGCCGCGCGCACCGCCGCTTCCATCGGCGCCAGCTGGTCGGCATACAGCACCAGCAGTGGCGCGCCTTCGCTGGCACGTTGCGGTTGGCCACGGAAGAAGCCTCCCTGCAGGCGGCCATCATCGAAAGCGGTGTAGTCGCTGCCGTAATCGACAAACGACCAGCCGAACACGACCTCGAAGAACGCGCGGCTCGCAGCCGGGTCGCTCGAGGCGAATTCAACGTAGTCGAGACGGCGTTCGCGGGTCATCGCAGGCCCTTGTCGAAAGGGTGTCAGGGCAGACGGGCCAGCAGTTCGCGGGCCTGCGCCTGGCAATGCAGGTCACCCCCTTCGGCAACCTCCTGCAGCAGGGTGCGCGCGGTCTGCGCGTCGCCCAGGTCCAGATAGGCGATGGCCAGTTCCAGCCGTTCCTGGCCGATACGCGGTGCCCAGTCATGGCCATTGTCTGCAGCAGACCCGACGGCGTCCTCGGCGGCAGCACGGTCGTCGTGCAGATCGACCGGTGCAGCCGTCTCATGCTCATGCGGTTCGGCCGGCAGATCGAACACACCGCGGAACTGCGGCTCCTGTTCGGCCTGCAGCGCGTATTCGGGCACGGCCACCTCGGCTGGCGCGATGGGCGCCACCGCAGCAGCGCCGGCAGGATCGTCCCAGCGCGGCAGATCGTTCACCGCAGCAGGCAGTTCAACCCGTTGGTCTTCATCAAGCTCACCCGCCCGCCACTCGGCCGGCGAGGCATCCACTTGGATGTCCGCAGCCGGCACGTCATGGTCGGTGGCAGCCCAGGCCGGCATCGCCGGTTCCTGGCGTCCGCCATCGGCGGCGAAGTTCACCCCGGCGTCCTGTTCGGTCAGGGTATCCAGCGCGGCACCTGCCGGCAGCGCTGCTGCCAGGCCGGCGGCATCGTGTTCCTCGCGCAGCGGCGGCAGCGGCGAGGGCTTGCGACGACGCAGCAGCCAGGCGCCCAGGGCAACCAGCACGAGCAGCGGCAGGCCCAGCCAGTACCACGGCGTGCCAGCGCCGGGCGCACCGGGCGCCTGGGCCAAACGCTGCTGGGCGGCGGCCAGGTCGTTGTCCTTCATCGCGATCAGTGACTGCTGCTGCTCCTTGAGCTTCTCCAGCTCCGCCACGCGCTGCTTCAGATCGCCGATTTCGGCATCGCGGGTGGCGATGTCCTCCTTGGCCTGGCGCAGTTGTTCGTTGCCCAGCATGTCACCCTCGCTGCCGGCACTGGTGCCGGTGGTTGTGCCCGCGTGCGCGGCGTCGGATGCCAGCGCCGGAGCGATTTCAAGTCGTGCCCCTGTGGCCGCAGCCGGGGAAGAAGCAGCGCCATCGGCCTTGGCCACCGGCATCGCGGCGCCAGCCGGCTGTGGCACGGTGCGTGCCTGCCGCCACTGCGCGGCATGTTCGCGGACCAGCGCGGCCGCCTCGGCCGCATCCACCGCGGCCAGTGCGGTATCGCCCGGCATGCGCAGCACCGCGCCCTGCTTGAGCAGGTTGACGTTGCCACGGATGAAGGCTTCGGGGTTGGCACGCAACAGCGCGATCATCGCCCGGTCGCGACTGATCTGATTGCCACGGGCCAGCGAGCCGGCGATCTGCGAAAGCGTCTGTCCGCGCTGCACGGTCACACTGCCGTCTGCAGCGAGCGCTGGTGCAGGTGCAGGTGCAGGTGCTGGCGCAGGTGACGCAGCCCGTGGACGCGGTGCGGCAGGTGCGGCGGCCGCCGTGACCGGTGCCGGCTCGGGTGCGGTTGCAGCGGTGGCAGGCGCATCCCGGACGATGGTGTCCGACAGCACACCGGCTGGCGCGACGATTTCCGGTTCGGCCACGGCCAGTGCACTGGCCGGTGCATCGACCAGCGCCGAGTACTCACGCACCAGCCGGCCCTGGCCCCAGTCGGCCTCGACCAGGAAGCTCAACGAGGGAGTTTCCACTGGCGTCTGCGAGGTCACCCGTACCACCGCCCTGCCCTGCGCATTGCGGGTCAGCTCGAACTGCAGTTCGCTGACCAGACCCACCGGGCGCTGCAGGCCAACGCGCTCGAAGGTGACCGGCGAAGCGAGCGCGACGCGCAGGTTCTCAAGTTCGGACGGATCGGCCGAGATCACCGGGATCTCGGCCAGCAACGGCTGTCCCGGCTTGGACAGGACCCGGATGTCGCCCAGGCCCAGGGCCATGGCCGAACTGCTGACCAGGGCCAGCAGCGCGGCGGAAAGACAGGTGAGCGGACGCCGTGCGCCCTTGGCTCGTTTATTCATGGGCGACACTATAAAGCGTGCGGACCACGGTCCGCACCCACCGGGGAGGCGGACCGCGCTAGTGCCGGCCAGCTGCCGGCACTACCGGTCAGGCAACAGCGGGGATCAGCGCTTCTCGGCGGCGACCAGCTCGGCCAGCTGCACCGCGTTGAGGGCTGCGCCCTTGCGCACGTTGTCCGACACGATCCACAGGTTCAGGCCGCGCGGATGCGACAGGTCCTCGCGGATGCGGCCGACGTACACCGCGTCGGTGCCCGAGGCATGGGTGACCGGCGTCGGGTAGCCACCGGCCTCGTGACGATCCACCACCTCGATGCCCGGCGACTGTTCCAGCAACGCGCGCGCTTCGGCCACGGTCACCTTGTCACGGGTTTCGATCGCCACCGATTCGGAATGGCCATAGAACACCGGCACACGCACCGCGGTCGGGTTCACGAGGATGCTGTCGTCGCCCAGGATCTTGCGGGTCTCCCAGACCAGCTTCATCTCTTCCTTGGTGAAGCCGTTGTCCAGGAAGTCGTCGATGTGCGGGATCAGGTTGAAGGCGATCTGCACCGGGAAACGCTGCGGATCGATTTCCTGGAAGCTCAGCAGCTGGCCGGTCTGCTTGCCCAGTTCTTCCAGTGCCGAACGGCCACCGCCGGATACCGACTGGTAGGTGGACACGTTGATGCGCTCGATGCCGTACTTGCGGTGCAGCGGTGCCAGCGCGACCAGCATCTGCATGGTCGAGCAGTTCGGGTTGGCGATGATGCCGCGCGGACGGTTGGCGACCTGGTCCGGATTGACCTCCGACACCACCAGCGGCACGTCATCGTCGTAACGGAAGGCCGAGGAGTTGTCGATCACCACCGCGCCAGCGGCAGCGAACTTCGGGGCGTATTCCTTGGACACGCTGCCACCGGCCGAGAACAGGGCGATATCCACGCCACTTGGATCGAAAGTGGCCAGGTCCTGGATCCTGACCTTGTTGCCGTTGTATTCGACTTCGCCGCCGGCCGAGCGCTCGGAAGCGAGCAGGCTCAGGGTGCCGACCGGGAAATCGCGCTCGGCCAGGATGGCCAGCATGGTCTCGCCGACCGCGCCGGTGGCGCCGACGATGGCGACGTGGAAGCTGCGTTGTGCATTGCTCATGGGGGAACTCTCACGAAAACGGGAAGGGGGAAAACTCACGCACGACAGCTGGGTTCGGGGAGCCTCCTCGGATGGATGCGCGGAGGTTCCCTATCGTTTCCCGCTTTTTTTTTCCGAGGTCGCGCGCGCGGCAAGGGCCGCGTCGGCGTTGATCGCGCTCGGCATGCGCGACGGGCTGCCATCCAGACCCAGCCCGGCCAGCAGATTGTCCACGGCCAGCTGCACCATGGCCGTGCGCGTGGCCAGCGACGCGCTGCCGATATGCGGGGTCAGCACGATGTTGCGCAGGGCCAGCAGTTCCGGCCGCACGTTGGGTTCGCCTTCGTAGACATCCAGGCCGGCCGCCGCCAGGCGACCGTTGGCCAGTGCTTCGGCCAGCGCCAGTTCGTCGACGATGCCGCCGCGGGCGATGTTCACCAGGGTGGCAGACGGCTTCATCTTGGCCAGCGCGGCGCCGTCGATGATGTGGTGCGAGGCGGCGGTGTATGGCAACACGGTCAACAGATGGTCGGACTGCGCCAGCAGCGTGTCCAGATCCACGTAGGTGGCGCCGAGCGCGGCTTCGGTATCGGCCGGCAGCCGCGAACGGTTGTGGTAGAGCACCTTCATGCCGAAGCCGTGCGCGCCGCGACGGGCGATGCCCTGGCCGATGCGGCCCATGCCGAGGATGCCCAGCGTGCTGCCATGGATGTCGGCCCCCAGCATGGTCTGGAACGACCACTGCCCCCACTGGCCCTCGCGCAGCCAGCGCTCGGATTCGGTGATCCGGCGCGCGGTGGCCATCAGCAGCGCAAAGCCGAGATCGGCGGTGGTTTCGGTGAGGACGTCCGGGGTGTTGCTGGCGAGAATGCCGGCGGCACTGAGCGCATCGACATCCAGGTTGTTGTAGCCGACCCCGACATTGGCGATTACCTTCAACTCCGCGGCATCGGCGACCTGGGTCGGGCCGATGCGCTCGTTGAGGGTGATGATCGCCCCGTCAACGTCGGCCAGCTGCGCGGCGATCTGCTGTGGCGACCAGGCGGTGACGGTATCGGTGGTGCGCAGTTGCACGCGATCGCGCAGCGGCGCGATGGCCGCGTCGATCAGCGGCTGGCTCACCCATACCGTCGGCCGCGTATCAGCCATCAAGCTGGCCGGGAATGCGCGGGGTGATGGTGCCGACATCGCCGCACTGCGCGCGGTGGCGCAGCGCCTGGTCCATCAGCACCAGGGCCATCATCGCCTCGGCGATGGGCGTAGCGCGGATGCCGACGCAGGGATCATGGCGGCCGGTGGTGACCACCTCCACCACATTGCCGGCCGTATCCAGCGATTCACCGGGCAGGCGCAGGCTGGAAGTCGGCTTGAGCACCATCGAGGCGACCACCGGCTGGCCGGTGGAAATGCCACCGAGAATGCCGCCTGCATGGTTGCTGGCAAAACCCTGCGGGGTCAGCAGGTCACGGTGTTCGGTGCCCTTCTGCATGGCACTGGCGAAACCGTCGCCGATCTCCACGCCCTTCACCGCGTTGATGCTCATCAGTGCGGCCGCGAGCTCGCCATCAAGCTTGCCGTAGATCGGCTCGCCCCAGCCCGGCGGTACATTGTCGGCGACCACGTCCACGCAGGCACCGACCGAATCGCCGGACTTGCGCAGCGCATCCATGTACGCCTCCAGCTCGGGCACCTGTGCCGCGTGCGGCCAGAAGAACGGATTTTCCTCGACTACCGACCAGTCGAAACCGGCCGGAGTGATCCCGCCCAGCTGCGACAGGTAGCCGCGCACGGTGATGCCGAAACGCTCGGCCAGCCATTTCTTGGCGACCACGCCAGCAGCCACGCGCATGGTGGTCTCGCGCGCCGAGGAGCGGCCACCGCCGCGCGGGTCGCGGATGCCGTACTTGTGCCAGTAGCTGTAGTCGGCATGCCCCGGACGGAACTGCTGGCCGATGTTGCTGTAGTCCTTGCTGCGCTGGTCGGTGTTGCGGATCAGCAGCGCGATCGGGGTGCCGGTGGTCAGGCCCTCGTACACCCCGGACAGGATCTCGACCTCGTCGGCCTCGCGCCGCGCCGACGTATGCCGGCTCTTGCCGGTGGCGCGACGCTGCAGGTCATGGTTGAATTCGGCCGCGTCCAGCGCCAGCCCCGGCGGGCAGCCATCGATCACGCAGCCGATGGCCGGCCCGTGCGATTCGCCGAACGTGGTGACGGTGAACAGCTTGCCGAACGAATTGGAGCTCACGGGCGCTGCGCCGCCAGTTCGGTGATGCGCGCGCTGTGGGCGATCAGCTCGCGGCACTCGACCGCGAAGATGCCCATCTGGCCGACCTTGAATTCGACCCAGGCGAAATCCACTTCCGGCAGCAGCTTGATCAGGTGCTGTTCGGATTCGCCCACTTCACAGATCAGCAGGCCGTCCTCGCTCAGGTGCAGCGGCGCGTCGCGCAGGATCTTCAGCACCAGGTCCAGGCCATCGTCGCCGGCACGCAGGCCCATCTCCGGCTCGTAGGAGTATTCCTGCGGCAGGGCGTCGGTCTCGTCGTTGGTGACATACGGCGGGTTGGTGACGATCAGGTCGTAGTGGCGACCGGTCAGGCCGTTGAACAGGTCCGACTTCAGCAGGGTCACGTTGTGCGCCTGCAGGCGTTCCTTGTTCTCTTCGGCCAGTGACAGCGCCTCATCGCTGAGGTCCACGCCGTCCACTTCCCAGTTCGGGTAGTAGTGGCCCATGGCGATGGCGATGCAGCCCGAACCGGTGCACAGGTCCAGCGCGCGGTTGACATCGCGGCCGGCCAGCCACGGCTCGAAGCCGCACTCGATCAGCTCGGCGATCGGCGAACGCGGCACCAGGGCGCGCGTGTCGCTCTTGAAACTGAGGCCGGCAAACCAGGCTTCACCGGTCAGGTAGGCGGCCGGGATGCGCTCGTCGATGCGGCGCTGGAACAGTTCCAGCACCGCCAGCTTCTCTTCGCGCAGCAGGCGCGCCTGGCCGTAGGCCGGGCCGAGATCGTGCGGCAGGTGCAGGCCGTGCAGCACCAGCTGGGTGGCCTCGTCCAGGGCATTGTCGTAGCTGTGCCCGAAGGTCAGGCCCGCAGCATTGAAACGGCTGGTGCCGTAGCGGATCAGATCGATGATCGTATGGAGTTCGGCGGCCGTTTCAGCGGTCATGGCGGTACTGCGGGCAAAGTGGCCCCCGATTATAGGGGTTGCCGCCTGCGCCGGCATCCGTTGCGGCAGAAACGATCCAGCCGCAGCCGGTATGATGGTGGCCACTTCCTGCGGCGGAATCCCATGTTCAATCGCAACGTCGGCATCATCCTGCTGATCGCCCTGGCGGCGGGCCTTGGCCTGCTCGCCGCCCAGCAGGTGTTCGCGCCGAAGCCGCCGGCCGGGCAGCCGGCCACCGAAGCGATCACCCTGTACCCGCAGCCGCGCGCCCTGCCCGACTACAACCTGGCCCAGTCCGACGGCACGCGCCTGATTCCCGGCGAACTGAAGGGCCACTGGACCCTGGTGTTCCTCGGCTTCACGTTCTGCCCGGACGTCTGCCCGACCACCCTGGCCGAGCTGGCCGGCGCGCAGAATCAGTGGGAAGCGCTGCCCGATGGCCTGCGCCCGCGCGTGCTGTTCGTCTCGGTCGACCCGGAGCGCGACACCGCCACGCGCTTGGGCGAGTACGCCCATGGCTTCCACAAGGACACCCTGGCGGCGACTGCCGACATCCCCTCGCTGGAGCGCTTTGCCACCTCGCTGGGCTTCGTGTTCCAGAAGGTGCCGGGCAAGCACTTCGACGAGAATCCCGAGGATTACACCCTCGAGCACTCCGCCAGCCTGGCCGTGCTCGATCCGCAGGGCCGGCTCGCCGGCCTGGTGCGGCCCCCGTTCAATGCGCCGGCGATCGCCCGCGACCTGCAGAAGCTGACCGAGAAATCCGCCCCATGAGTCTGACCACCGCCCTGACGTACGTCCTGCCCCACCGCCTGCTGTCCTCGATGGCGCGTTCGCTGGCGTACTCGGACAACCCGCGCGTATCGCGCTGGCTGATCGACACGGTCACCCGCAAGTTCAACGTCAACCTGGATGAAGCGGCCAATCCGGACCCGCGCAGCTACCCGACCTTCAACCAGTTCTTCACCCGCGCGCTGAAACCCGGCGCGCGCGTGGCCGATGCCGATCCGCGCAGCCTGGTGATGCCGGCGGACGGCCGCATCAGCCAGCTCGGAAAGATCGACGCCGGGCGCATCTTCCAGGCCAAGGGGCAGTCGTTCACCGCCGCCGAGCTGTTGGGCAGCGCCGAGGACGCCAAGCCGTTCAACGAGGGCCTGTATGCCACGGTGTACCTGTCGCCGCGCGACTACCACCGCGTGCACATGCCGTGGACCGGCACCCTGCGCGAAACCGTGCACGTGCCCGGTCGCCTGTTCAGCGTCGGCCCGGCCGCGGTGAACAACGTGCCCGGCCTGTTCGCACGCAACGAACGCCTGGTCTGCCATTTCGACACCAGCTTCGGCCCGATGGTCAGCGTGATGGTCGGTGCGCTGCTGGTGTCGGGCGTGGAAACGGTGTGGAGCGGCGAAGAGATTCCGCACTACGGCGACCGCATCACCCGCAAGGATTACCGGGGCCGCGGCATCACCCTGCAGCGCTTCGAAGAGATGGCGCGCTTCAATTACGGCTCGACCGTGATCGTGCTGCTGCCGCCGGGCGTGGCCGAATTCGCCCCGCACCTGGATGCCGAGCATCCGGTACAGCTGGGCCAGGCACTGGCCAAGCTGCGCTGATCCTGCGGTAGTGCCGGCCGCTGGCCGGCATCTCCGTTGATCCAACGCGTCCAGTGTTGCCGGCCAGCGGCCGGCACTACCGGACAGGTGCGTTACTGCAGGGTCGGCGCCGGGCCGACGTCCATGCCGTCGTAGTCTTCCACGCCCATCTGCGTGGCCAGCGCGCTCAGTTCCTGGTTGCGCTTGTCCAGCGAGGTTTCGTCGTGCACTTCCACGCGCTCCACATGCAGCACGTGGAATGCAGCCTCACCGTCTTCCGGCTCCTGCTCGAACACTTCCACCAGCACATACCCCTGCGCCTGCAAGTGGGTGGCCAGTGCGTGCAGCGGCTCGGCACTGGAGTGCACGAAGAAGTACCCCCACAGCAGCGGAGCATCCAGGTCCCAATCGGTGTTCTCGCGGAGGTTGGTGAACAGGTTGCGCGTGTCTTCGAGGTCCATGCGATATCCAGAGTGCGGAAAGATTATTTGTCGCAGCCCTGCAGCTTCAGCACCTGGCCGTGGCGCAGGCTGTAGCCGGGGGCCTTGAGGCCATTGGCGCGGGCCAGCACCGGCACATCGCACTGGAACTTCGCGGCGATCCGGCCCAGGGTCTCGCCCTTGCCGACCTTGTAGCTGCGGGCCGGCTTGGCGCGCGGGGCCGGCGCCGGGCGCGGCGCAGCCACCGGCGCGGCAGGCGTGGTCGGCACGCTGCTGGCGGCATTGGGATCGACCACCGGCACCACCCCGCCCACGGCCACGCTGCCGGTGTAGCTGGCGGCGCTCGGGCGCACGATCGCGGCATTGAGGTCGGCGGTGATCAGGGTACGGGCCAGATCGGCACGCGGGCCGCTGACGCAGTTGCGCGCGTACAGGCCGGCGATGCGGTTGGTGGCGTTGATGAGGGTGCCTGCCGGAATCCAGCCATCGGCCTCATAGCGCGGGTTGAGGTTGCGCAATGCGCGCATGTAGCCATCGCGGGTGCCATGGCTGCCCAGGCAGATGGTCAGTTCATAGATCGTGGTCGAGCGGGCCAGGCGGATGGTGGCCGGCTGCGCATTGATCTTCGGGAACTCCACGCCGTACTGCTGGGGGTGCAGGAAAATCCACGACGCGGCGATCACCATCGGCACGTAGTCCTTGGTTTCGCCCGGGAACTGGTTGTAGACGCTGTCCACCCAGAAGCTCTGGCCCGGGTACTGCTTGTAGACGCGCGCTGCGCGGCCCTCACCGCCGTTGTAGCCGGCCAGCGACAGTTCGACGTTGTTGTTGAGCTCACGCATCCGCTCGTTGAGGTACGTCGCGCTGGCTTCAGCGGCGCTGCGCGCATCGAAGCGGGTATCGAAACCGGTACCGTCCGGGCCCAGGCCGAAGCGGCGGCCGGTGGCTGGCATGAACTGCATCAGGCCCGCGGCGCCCGCACGCGAGGACGCATGCACGCGACCGTTGGATTCCTTGGCCATGATGCCGAACAGCAGCGCCTCGGGCAGGCCGCGCTTCTCCCATTCCGGCCACATCACCGCGCGCAGGTTCTGGTAGTTCTCGTAGGTGGTCATCAGCGCCGGGCGCATGTCGGTCAGCCAGCGGCGGATGCCGGCCTGCACCGCGGGGTTGTACTCGACCATGTTGTCGAAGGCATGGCGCTTGTCGTTCAGCAGCGCCGCTGCGCGGGCCGCCTCGGGCACGTCGGCAGCCAGCGGGCCGACATGGTCCGGGTCGGCCTCCAGGCGGTCGCCGACTTCGTCGGCCACGTCATCATCGGCAGCGGCATCGGCATCGTGCTTGAGCAGGCGCTTGTAGGTGGCCAGCATGTTGCTCATCTGGCAGCCCTTCTGCTTCACGCACTCACTGATGACATCTTCCATGTCCTCCAGCGCGGCATCGGCCTCGTTGCGCCCCTTCGGATCGGCGTTGGCCACCAGCAGAACGGCATCGCTGTAGCGCTTCTCGGCTGCAGTCATGCGCTGCTGCAGTGCATCCACCTTCACCTTGTCCCGGGCCGAAACCCGCTGTGCGTGGGCCTCCGGTGCCAGGGAAACCAGGCCAGCCAGGGCCAGCAGCGGCCAGGTGCGGGAAATCAGGACAGGAACGGGCATTGGTGGCACTGTGTATGAAACAGGCAGGCAGAGTAGCGGCGCTGCCAAGGTCGGGGCAAGCCGACCTTCGGCCCGTCACTGTCGGCGGTTAACATTGGCACATTCATCACAAGGGCTGGACCATGGATCCGATTCTGCTCGGCAAAGGCATCACCGACGATGTGGCTGTCACCCTGCTGCCGAAGCTCGGCAACCGCCATGGGCTGGTGGCCGGCGCCACGGGCACCGGCAAGACCGTGACCCTGATGACCCTGGCCGAGGGCTTCTCGCGGATCGGGGTACCGGTGTTCCTGGCCGATGTGAAGGGCGATGTCTCCGGCCTGGCCGTGCCGGGTACCGGCGCCGAGAACCTGCTCAAGCGCGCGGCCGAGATCGGCGTGAGCGACTATGCCCCGGCCGCCAGCCCCACCGTGTTCTGGGACCTGTACGGCAAGCTCGGCCACCCGGTGCGCACCACCGTGAGCGAGATGGGCCCGACCCTGCTGGCCCGCATCCTGGAATTGAACGACACCCAGGCCGGCGTGCTCGACATCGTGTTCAAGCTGGCCGACGACCGCGGCCTGCTGCTGCTGGACATGGACGACCTGCGCGCCCTGCTCGGCCTGGTGGCCGAGGAGCGCAAGGACATCTCCACCGAGTACGGCCTGGTCAGTGCGCAGTCGGTGGCCGCCATCCAGCGCGCCCTGCTGCGGCTGGCCCAGGACGGCGGCGAGCATTTCTTCGGCGAACCGGCGCTGGAACTGGCCGACATCATGCGGGTCAACCATGACGGCCGTGGTGTCATCGGCATCCTTGCCGCCGACCAGCTGGTGCTCAAGCCCAAGCTGTACTCCACGTTCCTGCTGTGGCTGTTGTCGGAGCTGTTCGAGCAGCTGCCCGAAGTGGGCGACCTCGACAAGCCGAAGCTGGTTTTCATTTTCGACGAAGCGCACCTGCTGTTCGACGATGCACCGCCCGCTCTGGTACAGCGCATCGAACAAGTGGTGCGGCTGATCCGTTCCAAGGGCGTGGGCGTGTACTTCTGCTCGCAGTTCCCGGACGACGTGCCGGCCAACATCCTCGGCCAGCTCGGCAACCGTGTACAGCACGCGCTGCGCGCATTCACCCCGCGCGACCAGAAGGCGGTGAAGACCGCCGCCGAGACCTTCGTGCCGAACCCGAAGCTGGATGTGGCGAAGGTGCTCAGCCAGCTCGGTACCGGCGAAGCGCTGGTCTCGACGCTGCAGGACAAGGGCGTGCCGATGCCGGTGCAGCAGACGATGATCGCGCCACCCCGCTGCCGCATGGGACCGGCCACCGACACCGAACGTACGCAGGTGCGTGCCGGCAGCCCGGTCGGCACGCGCTACGACACTGCCGTCAACCGCGAATCGGCAGCCGAACTGCTGGCCCAGCGCGCGCAGAAGGCCGTCGAGAAAGCCGATGCGCCGGCCGCGCGCAGCCGTGAGCAGGACGAGGCGCAGGAAGGCGGTTTCGGGCAGTCGATCAAGGACGCCATTTTCGGCACCAAGCGCCGCCAGGGCATGATCGAGACGATGGCCAAGCAGACCACCCGTACGGTTGGCACCAAGCTGGGCAACCAGATCGTGCGCGGCATCCTCGGTGGCATCTTCGGCGGCAAGCGCTGAGAGCTCCGATAGTACCTTCACCTTCGCGGCGCGCCGGCGACGGCGCGCCGTAGTTGTTTCATTCCGCACGAGAATCCGCATTACATGTCGCGTTGGCGCCCCCCCGCAGAAAAGAGCACCGCACTGATCACCGCCGCCGGCCATGCACGCCTGAAAACCGAGCTGGATGAGTTGTGGCGGGTGCGTCGACCCGAGGTGGTCAAGGCGCTGGCGGCGGCCGCGGCCGAAGGCGATCGCTCGGAGAATGCCGAATACACCTACCGCAAGAAACAGCTGGGCGAGATCGATCGTCGCGTGCGCTACCTGACCAAGCGCCTGGAATCACTGCGCGTGGTCGACACCACGCCGACCAATCCGCAAGCGGTGTTCTTCGGTGCGTGGGTGGAACTGGAGAACGTGGACAGCGGGCAGACCAGCCGCTACCGCATCGTCGGGCCGGATGAGACCGATGCGGGGCTGGGCTGGATCAGCATCGATTCGCCCTTGGCGCGGGCCTTGTTGAAGAAGCGCCTGGATGATGAGTTTTCAGTGGAACTGCCCAGTGGCAACCACACCTTTGCGGTGATCGGTGTGGAGTACGAGACCGCGGCCAACGGCTGAGCCTGTGGCGAGCAGCGGCGCTCAGCCGGGCATGGGCCCGGTTCTACAGAAGCGGCGGCGGATAGCGGCGCCCTTCGCGCAGCGGACGGAAGTAATCGTCGTTCGCGTAAAAGGCTGGCGCCTGGTCGGTGTGCCAGCCGGGAATACCCGCCAATGGCAGCGGACGCAGTTCCAAGGGATCGAGCAGCACCCTGCCTTCCTCGATGGCGCGCGCGACCGTGTCGATGCAGCCCGCATCGTCATCGCCCTGCAGCACCACGCATTTGCCGACCAGCAGCCGGCCCGGCAGCAGCGCCTGTTCCATCAAGGCATGACCGAATACTGCGGCGATGGCGATCCGTCCTGACTGCCAATGGATCGGTTCGAACAGCACGCGCCACTGGTGAGCATCCCAGGCTGCAAGCAACGCCGGGTCACGCACACGCACCACCACGCCGGTTTCATCGAACTGGGTCAGCGCGGCCTGCGCGCGGTTGCGCTGCCCTGCGGCCCTGCCCTCGATGTGCCGGCATTGCTGCGCGTTGAGTGCGCACTTGATCGGCAGGTAGCGTGCCCAGACCAGGGCGTTGAACAGGTCGTGCCAGTTGCCCGCGCGGGTTGCGATGCGCCCTTCGGCAATGCGCGTTTCGTAGTGCAGGCCGTCGGCCAGCAACGCCGCATCCTGTTCAACGAAGCGCTTGCCCGGCAGCGCCAGGCGCGCGTCCAGATCGACCACGCGTGGCCAGTCCGCTGCCGTCAGCAGATCACCGAACCCGGCGATACCGGCGATACCGGCAAACAGCGGATGATCGAACGCAGCCCTGTCCACCGCCGCACGCAACGGCGGCACGAAGCGGCGGGGGCCGCCATCAGCAGCCTCCGCCCCGGTCACAGCACCTTGAGGTCGAATGCCGGGCGCGTGGTCGGCGGCAGGGCGTCGCCGTAGAGGTCGTGCTCGTCGCTCTCGGTGATTTCCACGTCGACGAACTCACCCACGCGCAATGCCACCTGGTCTGCGTTCTGGATATGCACCAGGCCGTCGATCTCCGGCGCATCGGCCTTGGAACGGGCCACCGCGATATCGCCTTCGATGGCATCGACCAGGCATTGCTGCACCGTGCCGATCTTGGCTTCCAGACGCGAAGCCGAAATCTGCGCCTGCTTCTCCATGAAGCGCGCCAGTCGTTCCTGCTTCACTTCTTCCGGCACCGGGTCCGGCAGGTTGTTGGCCGTAGCGCCCTCCACCGGCGAGTAGGCGAACGCACCGACGCGGTCCAGCTGCGCTTCGTCCAGGAAGGACAGCAACTCTTCGAACTCGGCCTCGGTCTCGCCCGGGAAACCGACGATGAAGGTCGAACGCACGGTGATGTCCGGCGCGATGCGGCGCCAGTTCTGCACCCGCTCCAGGGTCTTCTCGACCGCGCCGGGGCGCTTCATCAGGCGCAGGATGCGCGGGCTGGCGTGCTGGAACGGGATGTCCAGGTACGGCAGGATCCGGTTCTCGGCCATCAGCGGCACCACGTCATCGACGTGCGGATACGGATAGACGTAGTGCATGCGCACCCACGCATCCAGTTCGGACAGGCCTTCGCACAGTGCCTTCAGGCGGGTCTGGTAGGCCTTGTCGCGCCACATCTTCTCGGCGTACTTCACATCCACGCCGTAGGCAGAGGTGTCCTGCGAAACCACCAGCAGCTCGCGCACACCGCCGCGCACCAGGCGCTCGGCTTCGCGCAGCACCTCGTCCACGGGACGCGAGACCAGCTTGCCGCGCATCGACGGAATGATGCAGAAGCTGCAGTGGTGGTTGCAGCCTTCGGAAATCTTCAGGTATGCGTAGTGGCGCGGGGTCAGCTTGATGCCGTAGTCCGGCACCAGATCCACGAACGGATCGTGCTTGGGCGGCAGCGCCGCATGCACCGCTTCCATCACGCTCTGGTAATCCTGCGGTCCGGACACCGCCAGCACGTTCGGGTACGCCTCGCGGATCTGCTCCGGGCGCTTGCCCAGGCAGCCGGTGACGATGACCTTGCCGTTCTGGTTCATCGCCTCGCCGATGGCATCCAGCGATTCGGTCACCGCCGAATCGATGAAGCCACAGGTGTTGACCACCACCACGTCGGCCGAATCGTAGGACGGGACGATGTCGTAGCCTTCCGACCGCAGCTGGGTGAGGATGCGCTCGGAATCGACGAGGGCCTTCGGGCAGCCAAGGCTGACGAAGCCGACTTTGGGGTTCAGCTGGGACATGGAATCGCGGGACTCTGGGGGCCTGGGCTCCTGCCCGCATGGCAGGGGACCTGGGGGCCGGGGCCTGAAGGGGCGCCAGTATACCGGGGTTGGACGGCCGCCTCTGAATCATGAGCCGCCCGATTCCGCACAGCCGCTGACATCGCGCTAACCCGCCCAGCATCGACAATGCAGGCCTGGCCCCTGCAACGAGGTACCCCCGATGTCCGAATGGATCACCCTGGATACGCATTACGGCCCGGTCCGCGCCTGGCAGGCCCTGCCCGAAGGAGCCCCGCGCGGCAGCCTGGTGGTGGTACAGGAGATCTTCGGCGCCAACCCGCACATCCGCAGTGTCGCTGAGCGATTCGCGGCCGAGGGCTACGCCGTGTTGGCGCCGTCGTTCTTCGACCTGGTCGACGGCCCCACGGCCGACCCGGATGCCCTGCCCTACACCCCTGAAGGCGTGAAGGATGGCCTGGAACGGGTCACCGCGCTGGGCATGGAAAAGGCACTGGAAGTGGTCCGCGCCGCGGCAACCCGGCTGGCCCCGCATGGCAAGGTCGGCACGGTCGGCTACTGCTGGGGTGGCAGCGTCGCCCTGCTGTCCGCGCTGCGCCTGGGCCTGCCCTCGGTGAGCTACTACGGCGCACGCAACGTGCAGTTCCTGGACGAGACGCCGAAGGCCCCCGTGATGTTCCACTTCGGCGCGCAGGACAAGAGCATCCCGCCCGAGGCGGTCCAGGCGCACCGTGAGAAGCTGCCGCAGATGGCGACCTACGTGTATCCGGCCGACCATGCCTTCAACCGCGAGGTCGGACATGCGTATGATCCAGACAGCGCCGCCCTGGCGCTGCAACGCACCCTGGACTTCTTCTCGGAGCATCTTGGATGAGCGATTTCGAACTCGATTCACGCCTGGCCACCGATAGCGTGCTGGTGGCCGAAGGCCCGTTGTCGCAAGTGCGACTGATGAACGACGAACGATTCCCCTGGCTGGTCTTGGTGCCGCGTCTGGCCGGGGTGACCGAGTGGATCGAGCTGGACGGCGAGCAGCAGGACAAGCTGCGCACCGAGCTCAACCGCGCCTGCAAGGCCCTGCACGGTTCGGACGGGGTGGAGAAGATCAACATCGGCGCGCTGGGCAACATCGTGCGCCAGCTGCATTTCCACGTGATCGGCCGCCACGACGGCGATCCGGCGTGGCCGGGACCGGTCTGGGGCAGTGGCCCGGCGCACCGCTATGAGCCGGCCGCGCTGGACCAGCATGTCGCCTACTGGAAGGAACGGCTAGGATATCCAGCCCATTCCTGAGCCAGTGCCGACCCGATGCGATTCAATATCGTCGCCGCCATCCTGCTGATCCTGATCGGCCTGTTCATGCTGGCCAGCAACCTGGGCTGGACCAACCTGAACCTGTCGCGCCTGCTGCTGACCTGGTGGCCACTCGGCCTGGTGGCCGTGGGCATTGCGATCCTGTTCGGTCGCGGCAAATAAGGTAGCGCCGGGCCATGCCCGGCGAACGCAGCGCGCGGCCCCACAAACGGAAACGCCGGGCATGGCCCGGCGCTACCGATACCCGCTGAGGTAAGCCGTCAGGTGCGCGGCAGGGTCACGCCGGTCTGGCCCTGGTACTTGCCCCCACGATCCTTGTACGAGGTCTCGCACACTTCATCGGACTGGAAGAACAGCATCTGCGCCACGCCTTCGTTGGCGTAGATGCGCGCCGGCAGCGGCGTGGTGTTGCTGAATTCCAAGGTCACGTGGCCTTCCCACTCCGGCTCCAGCGGGGTCACGTTGACGATGATGCCGCAGCGCGCATAGGTGCTCTTTCCCAGGCACACCACCAGGGTGTCGCGCGGGATGCGGAAATACTCGACCGTGCGTGCCAGCGCGAAGCTGTTGGGCGGAATGATGCACTCGTCACCGACGATATCGACGAAGCTGCCCGGATCGAAATGCTTGGGGTCCACGATCGTCGAGTTGATGTTGGTGAACACCTTGAACTCGCGCGAGCAGCGCACGTCGTAGCCGTAGCTGGAAGTGCCGTAGCTGACGATGCGCTCACCGTTGGCCTGCTTGACCTGCCCGGCCTCATACGGCTCGATCATGCCGTGCTGTTCGGACATCCGGCGGATCCAACGGTCACTCTTGATGCTCATGCTCTGTCCTGGGTGCGAGGGGGCGCGAGGATTCTAGCAGGGGGCCGGGCGTCGCCGCCGCTGCCCCCAGCGGGCCCTTACAGCAGCGAGGACAGGATCGGGATCGAAGCGCGCGGACGCTTGCCCACTTCCTCGACCAGACGCTGAGCGGCACGGTGGTAGGCCTGGGCCGCCGCCGATTCCGGCTGCGCGGCGGTGATCGGGGTACCGGCATCGCCCTGCTCGCGGATGCCGATCTGCAGCGGCAGCGACCCCAGCAGCGGCACGCCATACTGCGCCGCCATGCGCTCGCCACCACCTTCGCCGAACAGGTGCTCCACATGCCCGCAGTTGCTGCAGGTATGCACGGCCATGTTTTCGACCACGCCCAGCACCGGCACCTCGACCTTCTCGAACATCTTCAGCGCCTTCTTCGCATCCAGCGTAGCGATGTCCTGCGGCGTGGTGACGATCACCGCGCCGGCCAGCGGGATCTTCTGCACCAGGGTCAGCTGGATGTCGCCGGTGCCCGGCGGCAGATCGATCAGCAGATAGTCCAGGTCGTCCCACAGCGTGTCTTCGAACAGCTGGGTCAACGCCGCCGTCGCGCGCGGTGCGCGCATGATCAGCGGCGTTTCGTCCTCGACCAGATAACCAATCGACATGGTGTCCACGCCGAAGGCCCGCATCGGCTCGATGCTCTTGTTGTCCGGGCTTTCCGGGCGACCGGACAGGCCGAGCATCGCCGGCACGCTGGGGCCGTAGATATCGGCATCAAGCACGCCTACGCGCGCCCCCAGCTGCTGCAGTGCGACGGCCAGGTTGACCGCCGTGGTCGACTTGCCCACGCCACCCTTTCCCGAGCCCACCGCGATCACGTTGCGGATGCGCGCATGCGGCGCCAGTCCCTTCTGCACCTGGCTGGCATGCGGACGACGGGAAGAACTGTTCACTGCGGGCTCCGGGTGGATCGACAAGAAGAACCCAACATCATACTAGCTGGACGTACGCTGACTGAAATTCAGGATTGCTACAGATTCGTGCAAAGATTGTTAAGTTCATGTTACGTTCGCTGAGCACTGGTTTTGGGCTGCGTTGCTGATCTACGGCACGCACGATGGCGCATGCGCAGTGCCGTACTCGTATTTGCTCTCTGAACGGAACTACATGAAAGACCTTCGCAATTCTGCACGTCGCAACACCCTCGCTGTCGCCTTGATCTCCGCCCTGGTTGCCGCCTCGCCGGCAATGGCCCAGGACAAGGCCACCAATCTGGACAAGATCACCGTCACCGGCTCGCTGATCCCGCAGACCCAGGTCGAGACCCAGACCCCGGTCATGACCATCAGCGCTGAAGCCATCCAGTCGCGCGGCTTCAACAGCGTCGCCGAGGTGCTGCAGCAGTCCTCGCTGACCACCGGCGGCATCCAGGGTGGCCAGACCTCCGCTTCGTTCACCCAGGGCGCTGAAGCCGCTGGCATGTTCGGCCTGAATCCGGGTTACACCAAGTACCTGATCAACGGCCGCCCGATGATGTCCTACCCGGCGCTGTACAACGGCGGCGACGCGTTCAACAACATCAGCGGCATTCCGATCGACATCGTCGAGCGCATCGAAGTCCTGCCGGGTGGCCAGTCCTCCCTGTACGGCTCGGATGCGATCGCCGGCGTGGTCAACATCATCCTGAAGGACCACATGGAAGGCGGTAGCCTGTCCGTGCGTGGCGGCACTTCCACTGAAGGCGGTGGCAGCAGCTTCCGCGTCAGCGGTGCACACGGCTTCTCGGCGCTGGACGACCGCTTCAATGCACTGGTCAACGTGCAGATCGAAAGCAGCAACCCGATCTGGGGCTACCAGCGTGACCTGACCAAGCAGAACAACGCGAACGGCTACACCGCGCAGCTGCCGTCGAACGACTTCGCCGTCATCGACGCCAAGACCAATGCGCTGTACATGATGGACCCGAGCAACTGCGCCAACGTGGCCGGCCAGTTCGACGGCACCACCGTGCTGGCGAACCGCCCGACGGGCCAGTCCTGCGGCTCGGTCTTCGGCGCCGGCTACAAGACCCTGAAGAACGGCAAGGACAGCGGCCAGTTCTACTCGTCGATGACCTTCGACGTGAACGACAACTTCCAGCTGTTCGCCGACGTGCTGTACAGCAAGGAAAAGACCGAATACACCTCGGGCTCGAACTACCTCTGGTGGGGCACCAAGAGCACCATGGGTGGCTTCTATGACCAGGCCTCCGGCAAGCTGGTCAACCTGCAGCGCGCGTTCGCTCCGGAAGACATCGGCGGCGAAGGCTACAAGGGCATCCTGAACAACGACAAGAGCCGTGCCTACCAGATCACCCTGGGCGGCAAGGGTGCGGTCGGCAACTGGGACTACAGCCTGAGCTTCACCCGTGGCGAATACCGCCTGGATGAGAGCAAGTTCCAGCGCTTCGGCAATGCCATCAACAGCTACTTCGCCGACAAGGTGCTGGGCCCGCAGCTGGGCACCAAGGATGGCTTCGGCATCTACAACACCAACTGGGGCGCGTTCTACTCGCCGATCTCGCCGGAAGATTTCGCTGGCTTCACCGGTTACACCACCAACCACAGCCGCACCTGGCAGAACCTGGCACGCGCGCAGGTCACCAACGGCTCGCTGTTCTCGCTGCCGGGCGGTGATGCCGGCCTGGCCGTGGTCGTCGAAGGCGGCAGCGAAGGTTGGGACTACAGCCCCGACCAGCGCCTGCTGGACGGCGACGTGTGGGGCTCGTCGGCTGTTGCCGGCAACGGTCATCGCAGCAACTACGCGGTGACCAGCGAGCTGCGCATGCCGCTGCTGGAGTCGCTGACGGTGACCGCTTCCGGTCGCTATGACGCCTTCAAGATCGCCGACAACACCGTCGACAAGGCCACCTACAGCGTGGGTGTCGAGTTCCGTCCGATCGAAAGCCTGCTGTTCCGCGGCAAGTACGGCACCGCGTTCCGCGCGCCGACCCTGCCGGATGCGTTCCAGGGCCGCAGCGGCTATTACGCCGCCAACTCCACCGACTACTACCGTTGCGGTGAGCTGGGCTACGCGCCGGGCAACACCGACGCCTGCCGCTACGCAGACAGCGTCTCGGTCTACTCCGAGCGTGCCGGCAACCCGGACCTGGAGCCGATCACCGCCGACGTCTGGAACGCGGGCATCGTCTGGGCGCCGATGGCGAACCTGTCGATCTCGGCCGACTACTACAACTGGAAGATCGAGAACGAGGTCGATACGGCCAGCACCGACCAGCTGCTGCTGGCCGAGTACTACTGCCGCAACGGCCTGCCGAACGGTTCCTCGGCCACCTGCCAGAACGTGGCCGACTGGGTCGTGCGCGATTCGGCCGGCAACCTGAGCTCGCTGTACACCCCGAAGATGAACGTGGCCCGCCAGAACCTGCAGGCCGTGACCGTCGGCTTCAAGTACCTGCAGGACATCGGCCGCTTCGGTTCGCTGCAGTTCTCGGGCAACTACACCAACATGCTGAAGCGTGAAGTGCAGGCGCAGCCGGGCGAGGACTTCCAGGACCTGCTGGGCAACCCGAAGTCGATGTGGAACTACGACAGCTACGCCAAGGTCCGTTCCGACGCGTCGGTGGCCTGGTCGCTGGACAAGTGGACCACCACGCTGTACGCGAACTACATCGGCCACACCCCGAACTACCTGGCGGGCCTGAACGGCTACGAGTACACCCATGGTGCGTCGGGCTACAAGGCAGGCAAGTGGGCTTCGTACACCACTTACAACCTGAGCGTGAACTACCGCGTGCAGGATGACCTGACCCTGTCGCTGATGGTCAACAACGTGTTCAACAAGATGCCCGAGCAGCAGGCCCACAGCTACCAGGGCACCTCCGGCACGCCGTTCAACAACTACCTGTACAACGTCTACGGCCGCACCGTGTACGTGCAGGCAAAGTACGACTTCGGCAAGTAATCCCGTCGATTTCCGGGTTTGATTCCGGACCAGGCCCCGCTTCGGCGGGGCCTTTTTTTTGCCCGTTGATTGAGACGCAACAGCCGCGCACGTCCCATAAATTAAATATTCAGAAATGCTTCACGGAGGCGGCAACTAGTTGATCAGCATGCGAAATCTCCGCCCTGCCCAATTTCGTACCGCAGCGCAACATTTTGAAACATTCCCAGACAATCGCGTTTGTGCACTGATTTAAAAGGGATTTCTATCCGATGGGCAGCACACCCGCGTGACGGGACCATTTTGACCGCGTGAACGTCGTGTTACGTTCCGGCTGAATGGATTGCAACTGAACACATCATGAAGATGTCAGGGAGGACATCAGCCAGACGACATCGCTCATTACGGGGATCCATCATGTCTCGCCATCGCTGCACGCCTTCGCGCCACCCCCTGACCCTTGCCCTGATCGGCACCCTGATCGCCTCCGGCGCAGCCCACGCGCAGGACACCGGCCCGACCCAGCTTGACCGCGTCACCGTCACCGGTTCCCTGATCCCGCAGACGCAGATCGAGAACCACACGCCGGTCCTGACCGTCACCGCCGAGGACATCCAGACCCGCGGCTTCACCAGCGTCGCCGACGTCCTGCAGCAGTCCTCGCTGTCGACCGGCGGCCTGCAGGGCGGGCAGACCTCCGCGTCGTTCACCCAGGGTGCCGAGGCCGCCGGCATGTTCGGGCTCAGCCCCGGCTACACCAAGTACCTGATCAACGGCCGCCCGATGCTCTCGTATCCGGCGCTGTACAACGGCAGCGACAGTTTCAACAACATCAGCGGCATTCCGATCGACATCGTCGAGCGCATCGAGATCCTGCCCGGCGGCCAGTCTTCGCTGTACGGTTCGGATGCGATCGCCGGCGTGGTCAACATCATCCTCAAGGAGCGCATGGATGGCGGTGTGCTCAACGTCCGTGGCGGTGCCTACTCCGAGGGCGGCGGCAACAGCGTACGCGTCAGTGCCGCGCGCGGCTTCAACGGCGTTGACGATCGATTCCATGCGCTGGTCAACGTGCAGTACGAAAAGACCAGCCCGATCTGGGGCTATCAGCGTGACCTGACCAAGGTCAACAATCCCGACGGCTACAGCCCCCAGTATGTCTCCAACGACTTCCTGGTGCTGCTGCCGGCCAACAGCAACCGCTACGCGATGATGGACCCGAACCTGTGCGCCAACGTGGCGGGCCAGTTCGACGGCACCACCGTGCTCGGCACCCGGCCGACCGGCCAGGCCTGCGGCTCGGTCTATGGCACCGGCTACAAGACCATCAAGAACGGCAAGGAAAGCGGGCAGATCTACAGCTCGATGACCTTCGATGTGAACGACAACTTCCAGTTGTTCGGCGACGCGCTCTACAGCCTGGAAGAAGTGAAGTACGCCACCGGCTCGAACTACACCTGGTGGGGCACCTCCTCCGGCTGGGGCCGCTTCTACGATCAGGACAGCGGCCAGTACATGAACCTGCAGCGCGTGTTCGCGCCGGAGGACATCGGCGCCGGCGGCTATCGCGACATCATGAACACCGATCGCAACAAGGCTTACCAGGTCACGCTCGGCGGCCGCGGCACGGCCGGCAGCTGGGATTACAGTGCGAGCTTCACCCGCGGCGAATACAAGTTGACCGAGCGCAACTTCGTGCGCTGGAACGATCCGATCAACGACTACTTCGAGCAGCGCGTGCTGGGGCCGGTGCTGGGCACCACCAGCACCGGGTACAACATCTACAGCCCGGACTGGGAAGCGTTCTACTCGCCATTGCCGAGCGGTGAGTTCCAGAGCTTCACCGGCTACACCTACAGCCAGAGCCGCACCTGGCAGAACCTGCTGCGTGCGCAGGTCACCAATGGTTCGCTGTTCAAGCTGCCCGGCGGCGACGCCGGCTTCGCAGTGGTGGTTGAAGGCGGCAGCGAAGGCTGGGATTACACGCCCGATACCCGCCTGGTGGATGGCAGCGTGTGGGGCACCACCGCGGTTTCCGGCGCCGGCCATCGCAGCAGCTACGCGGTGACCAGCGAACTGCGCATGCCGTTGCTGGAATCACTGACGGTGACCGGCTCCGGCCGCTACGACGCCTTCAAGATCGGTGGCAACACCATCGACAAGGCGACCTACAGCATCGGCCTGGAATTCCGCCCGATCGACAGCCTGCTGTTCCGTGGCAAGTACGGCACCGCGTTCCGCGCGCCCACCCTGTCCGATGCCTTCCAGGGTGTCAGCGGCTACTACGCCAACGGCTCCACCGACTACTACCGTTGCGGCCAGCTGGGCTACGACCCGGCCAACACCACAGGCTGCCCGTATGACAGCGTGTCGGTGTTCGGCACCCAATCCGGCAACCCGGACCTGGAGCCGATCACCGCCGATGTCTGGAACGCCGGCATCGTGTGGGCGCCCATCAACAACCTCTCGCTGTCGGTGGACTACTACAACTGGAAGATCAAGAACGAGGTCAACACCCTCAGCTCCGACCAGTTGCTGCTGGCCGAGTATTACTGCCGCAACGGCCAGACCAACAACACCTCGGCCAGCTGCCAGAACGTCAGCGACTGGATCACCCGCGACGCCTCCGGCGTACTCGATGAAATCTATACGCCGAAGATGAACGTGGCCAGCCAGAACCTGCAGGCGCTGACGGCCAGCTTCAAGTACGTACAGGACATCGGCCGCTTCGGTTCGCTGCAGTTCTCCGGCAACTACACCGACATGCTCAAGCGCGAGCTGCAACCGCAGCCGGGCGATGAGTACCTGGACCTGCTGCGCGACCCGTATGCGATGTGGGTGTACGACTCGTACGCCAAGGTGCGCGCCGACGGTTCGATCGGCTGGGCCAAGGACAAGTGGACCACCACCCTGTATGCCAACTACATCGGCAAGACGCCGAACTACATGGCCTACCTGGGCAATGGCTACGACTACGTCCACAGCTCCGGCTACAAGGCCGGCAAGTGGGGTTCGTACACCACCTACAACCTGAGCGTGAACTATCGGGCGATGGACAACCTGACCCTGTCGCTGATGGTCAACAACGTGTTCAACAAGATGCCTGACAACCAGCGGTACAGCTTCGCCGGCACCAGCGGCCAGCCGTACAACAACTACCTGTACAACGCTTATGGCCGTGCCATCTACGTGCAGGCCAAGTACGAGTTCGGCAACAACTGATCCGTCGACGTCGTTTCCTGCAGCAAAAGACCCCGCTCCGGCGGGGTCTCTTCCATCAATGGTGCGCATGCGGATGGGCTTCACGCGGAGTTGACGAGAACCCGGGCTTCGTTCATCTTCCGGTCATGTTGCCGTGCCCCGCCACAAGGAACCGCTGATGATGCAACTCCGATATACGCCTGCCCGCCTGGGTGCCGCCGTTTCAATGCTGCTGGGCCTGTGCGTCGGCCAAGCCGCCGCCGCGCCTCTGCCCGCAGAGGATTTCGCCAAGATTCCCGCGCTGCAGTCGGTCACGATGAGTGCCGACGGCAAGCAGCTGGTCGCCATCATTGCCGCCCCCGGCAGCAACAACGCCGACACTGCCCTGGCCAACTGGAACCTGGACAACCTCACCGCCGGGCCGGTGGCCATCACCCCGTCCGGCGATCGGATGAAATTCATCGCCGCCAGCGCGCTCAAGGCCGGGCGCAACCTGGTCATCAGCCGCCAGGAGTGGACCGGCAAGCTGGGCGGCTGCGGTGAAGGCAACAGTACCGGTGCCACCAAGACCTTCCTGACCAAGGCCTACCTGACCGACGCCAGCCAGGCGAAGTTCGACGAGGCCTTTGCCAGCAACACGCGAACGCTGGGCGTCAGTGCCGATACGCTGCGCTGCCTGGAACTGGCCGGCACCGCTTCGCTGGTGCACCTGCTGCCGCTGGACCCGGACCGGGTCATCATCAACCAGCTCAATGAAGCCACCCTGCAGGCCAATTACTACCGCTTCAACCTGCGCACCGGGCAGACCGAACTGCTGTTCAAGGGCAGCTCTCGCACGACCCCTGGCCTGTTCCACCCACGCACCGGCGAGGTGGTGACCCAGACCCAGATCGAATCCAGCGGGGCCGAGGATTTCGAACAGCGTGTGCTGATCAAGAACAGCGCCGGCCAGTTCGAGGTGCATGCGCCGCTGACCACCAAGCTGAGCGAGCGCTTCACGGTGGACGTGGTCGGCATCGACGATGACAGCGGCAAGCTGTACGTGCTGACCGACCAGTTCTCCGACCTGGTACAGGCGCGACTGTATGACCCGGTCAAGAAGGAATTCGACAAGGAGCCGCTGGCGGCCCACCCGACCTTCTCCATCAGCTCGCTGATCCTGGGCACGCGCAAGAGCAACTTCAACCAGGTGCTGGGCTTCTACATCGATGGACCGCAGCGCCAGGCGATCTATGTCGACCCGCAGATGAAAGGCCTGCAGGAGGGCCTGCAGAAAGCCTATCCGGGCCTGACCGTCTACATCACCGGCTACAACGACGATCTCTCGCGCGTGCTGTTCACCACGGAAAGCAACCGCAACCCGAAGAGCTACTACATCCTGGCCGACCGCAAGGACGTGATGCCGCTGGGCAGCGAACGTCCCTGGGTGGACAGCAAGCAGATCGGCGAACAGCGCTGGGTGACCTACACCGCCCGTGATGGCCAGCAGATCCCGGCGATCCTCGATCTGCCGGCAGGCTGGAAGCAGGGCGACGGCCCACTGCCGGCACTGGTGCATCCGCATGGCGGACCGTGGGCGCGTGACTATACGGGCTGGGACGTGTCCGGCTGGGTGCCCTTCTTCACCTCGCGCGGCTATGCCGTGCTGCGCCCCCAGTACCGTGGCAGCTCCGGGCTGGGCCGCAAGCTGTGGCTGGCCGGCGATGGCCAGTGGGGCCAGAAGATGCAGGATGACAAGGACGACGGTGCCGCTTGGCTGGTGTCGCAGGGCATCGCGGCGAAGGATCGCATCGCGATCTTCGGCTACTCCTATGGTGGCTTCGCGGCGGCAGCAGCCACCGTACGCAGCCCATCGCCGTACCAGTGCGCCATTGCTGGCGCGCCGGTCACCGACCTGGGCCGGCTGGGCACGTCCTGGAGCCAGAACCGCCTGCAACGCATCCTGCAGGGCCGCACCGTCAAGGGCATGGACCCGATGCAGAACACCGCCAAGGCCACCATCCCGCTGCTGACCTTCGTCGGCGACCGCGACGTACGCACGCCGGCGTTCCATGCCCGCAACTTCTATTCCGCCGTGCAGGGCAAGGTTCCGGCCCGGTTTGAGCTGATTCCCGACATGCCGCACAGCATGCCGTGGTACCCGCGCCACTTCCAGACGACCCTCACCCTGATGGCCGACTACCTGGCCAAGGACTGCGGGCCAGGCGGCCTGTAACCCCCAGCAGAGGGGCCGATCAACAACCCCGCCGGCTTAACCGGCGGGGTTTTTTAATGCCCGAATGACTGAATTTTCCCTTAGCAACAACGGGTTACGGGAAATATCCATTCATGTTGCATTTACTTTACGCCACACATACACTCCATTAACCGAAGCATAACAAGTGGGGATCACGACGAAATGCGCAACGCCAACCGCCACATCAAGCCAAGCCGCGTACCACTGACTCTCGCTGTGCTGGCCTGCCTCCAGGTCGCACCGGCACTGGCCCAGGAGACCACCCAGCAGGAAGCAAAGGCGTCAAGCACTTCTTCCTCCACCCAGCGCGCGACCGACCTTGACAAGGTCACCGTCACCGGCTCGTTGATCCGCCGTGCGGACTACGAAACCACCTCGCCGGTGTTCACCATCAACGCCGAGACCAATGCCAAGCAGGGCCAGGTCAACGTCGCCGAGTTCCTGCAGAAGTCGGCCATTGGCTCGGCTGAAACGCAGATCACCCACCAGTTCGGCGGCTTCGTCGTCGACGGCGGCACCGGCGTGCAGACCGTGTCGCTGCGCGGCCTGGGCGCCAACCGTACCCTGGTGCTGCTGGACGGCCAGCGTCCGGGCCCGGCCGGTACCCGTGGTGCCGTGGGCGCCTTCGACCTGAACGTCATTCCGACCGCTATCCTGCAGCGCGCCGAGATCGTGAAGGACGGCTCGTCCTCCATCTACGGCTCCGATGCCGTGGCTGGTGTGGTCAACCTGATCACCAAGAAGAACATCGAGCGTCCGGAACTGACCGTCACCGGCCGCGTGCCGACCGAGGGCGGCGGTGAAGTGTTCTCGGCGTCGCTGGCCAATGGCTGGAACTTCGAGAAGGGCAGCATCATCGCTGCCGTCGAGTGGTATCAGCACAACGAACTGACCCGCGGCGACCGCGACTTCCTCAACTGCAGCAACGACCTGATCAAGGACGCCGACGGCAACCGCATCGACCGCGAAGATCGTTCGCTCAATGCCGGTACACCGCTGGCCAACTGCAACAACATGCTGCACAACGTGGTCGACATCGGCAGCACCCGCTACGTGCCATCGGGTGATGGCACCACTGTCGGCCCGCTGCCGGGCTACCGCCCGCGCAAGACCCAGAACTACACGCGCGGCCAGGCCTTCTACGATGAGCCGGTGAACTTCGCGCGCTGGGGCCAGGGCCACATCATCAACAAGCAGGAGCGGAAGACTGCTTACCTGGCCACCGACTTCGGCTTCGATTCGGTCAACTGGAAGACCCAGTTCCTGTTCAACCGCCGCGAAACGGAGACGTTCTCCTGGCGCCAGTTCTTCCCGTACGCGTACATTCCGGGCACCCAGATCGTTGCCAACCCGGTGATGCTGTTCAAGTCGCAGCAGGATGTCACGGTCGATTACTTCTACGCCGCAACCAAGCTCGATGGCCTGTTCAAGGGCACCGACACCTGGGCGTGGGAAGTCAACGCGAACTTCAGCCACTCCAAGGGCAAGTACGGCAACCTGGCCATCCAGGCCTCCAAGAGCGGCGACCTGGACTACACCGACGCGCCGCCGGCGGTGAACTACTTCGACCCGGACTATCTGAGCGGCCGCAAGGTCGACGAACTGGTCGACAAGCTGGGCGTGTGGGACTGGGGCAAGACCATCTACAAGCAGGCCACGATCAACGCGATCGTCAGCGGCGACCTGTTTGAAATGCCTGCCGGCGCCGTGGGCGTGGCAGCTGGTCTGGAATACCGCTACTACTCGCTGAACGACCAGCCCAGCGAACTGTCCCGTACCGGCGACATCTGGGGTTCGTCTTCGGCTGACGTGACCAAGGGCAATGACAAGGTCAAGGAAGCCTTCGTCGAACTCGACGTGCCGCTGCTGAAGGGCCTGCCTGGCGTCGAGTCGCTGAGCGTCAATGCCTCGGGTCGCGTGTTCAAGTACGACACCGTGTCCGGCTCGGACAACGTCTGGAAGGTCGGCGTGAACTGGCAGATCATCCCGGCACTGCGCCTGCGCGGCTCGATCGGCACCTCCTACCGCGCTCCTGGCCTGTACGAGCTGTATCTGGGCAACCAGACCGGCTTCTTCTCGCAGGCAAACGATCCGTGCGTACGCTGGGGCGAGAGCTCCAACACCAACTACCAGGCCAACTGCGCAGCCGCAGGCATTCCGGCCAACTATGCCGGTGGTGGCAGCAGTGGCACCGTATATGGCCAGGGCGGTGGCAACACGCTGATTCCGGAAACTTCGCGCGCGAAGACCGCCGGCATCGTGTTCACCCCGACCTTCGCCAACCTGAGCGTGGCCATCGATTACTTCGACTATGAGGTGAGCGATGAGATCGCGCAGCTGGGCAGCACCAACGTCCTGCGTGGCTGCTATGGCGGCTCGGTGTTCCCGAACAGCTACTGCGATCTGCTCACCCGCAATCCGGCCAATGCTACCCAGCCGTATGCGGTTACCGAGATCCAGAACAAGTTCATCAACATCAACAAGCAGCGCACCCGTGGTTATGACCTGACCGCGAACTTCGACCACGACTTCTCGTTCGGCAAGTTCTCGGCTGAGACCCAGGTCACCTACACCATCGAAGACACCCAGCAGGTGTTCTCCAGCGCGGCGGCCAGCGGCCTGACCTCGTCGGAACTGCTGGGCGACATCGGCCGTCCGAAGGTGGTGGGGAACCTGGCGCTGAGCCTGACCCGCGGTGACTGGTCGTACAACTGGCTGACCACCTACATCCACAAGACCGAAGACATCGATCTGGATCCGGTGTTCACCTACCAGGGCCGTCCGAACTCCTATCGTGACATCGTGGCTGATTCGCGCATCTACCACACCGCGTCCGTCAGCTACGCGCAGGCCGATTGGGAAATCCTGGTGGGCGTCAGCAACATCTTCAACAAGACCCCGCCGCTGGTTTCCACCGGCGTCGCCGATTCCCGCTACGGTAACGTGCCGGCCTTCGCCACCCAGTACGACTACTACGGCCGCACCCCGTTCGTGCGTCTGAAGTACAAGTTCTGATCCGGCAGTAACAGCAGTACCCGGGAAGGGCGGCGCAAGCCGCCCTTTCCTTTTTGCGGGCCTGCGCCCTCCTAGACTTGATATGTGGCCCGATGGCGGCCTGACTTGGCAGCGTGGAGGACGGGAGTACAACCTCAACGGAGCTGCCTGGCCCCCGGGTACCGCTCGCCCTTGAGGGATGCGCGCGCAGGCACTCAACCGCCAATTTGCGCAAAGTGTCGCTTAACACCCCATTCATGAATTGCAGGAGAAACAAAATTTAAGCATCACAAATGAGACTAAGACACTGTATTTGTTGCAATTTGATGATCGAAATCCCCTTGCACGACATGGAAATGTGACGAACCCATGCTTTTTTCGTTAAATGCATGTTAGGTTCGATGAACGTCAGGAAGACACATGAACAACGACATAACAGACACAGGGAGGTGGTCGATCTCTTTCCACTAGGGGGATTTACCTGATGACGCACCACCGCACGCTCGGTCGCCACCCGCTGACCAACGCCCTGCTCGCCGGCCTGATGATGGCGGCCGCAACCCCGGCCCTGGCCCAGGAAGCCAGCTCCGGCAGCAACCCCATCGACCTGGACCGCGTCAGCGTGACCGGCTCGCGCATCGCGCGTACCGGCTTCGTGACCCCCTCGCCGGTCACCGCCATCACGGCCGAAGAAATCCGTGCCACCGGCGCCAACAACATCGGCGACCTGATGGCGCGCATGCCGGCGCTGAGCCCGACCTATACGCTGGGCAATTCCACCCGCTTCATCGGCACCGCCGGCGTGGGCCTGATGGACCTGCGCGGCATGGGCACCTCGCGTACGCTGGTGCTGGTCAATGGTCGCCGCCATGTCGGCGCGACCTCCGGCTCCTCGGCAGTCGACGTCAACACGATTCCGGTCGAGTGGATCGAGCGCGTTGAAGTCATCACCGGTGGCGCCTCGGCCGTGTACGGTGCCGATGCCGTGGCCGGTGTCGTCAACTTCATCATGAAGAAGTCGTTCGATGGCGCCGAAGTGCGCGGCCAGACCGGCATGGCCAGTGAAGGCGGCTTCAACCGCTCCTTCATCAGTGCCTCGGCCGGCACCGATTTCGCCAACGGCCGCGGCAACGCCGCGATCGCACTGGAGTACAGCAAGCAGGACCGCTTCGTCCGCAGCGACCGCGCGATCGGCAATGAATTCCTGGTGTCGGTGCCGAACCCCAACTACGACCCGACCAAGCCCTCCAACGAAGCCAATCCGCAGACCGTGCTCAGCGGTCCGGGTGGCAACCACTCGATCTCCTTCGGCGGCACCTTCACGCTGGGTGCGTTCTCGCCCACCAACAAGGCGACCTGGGGCAACCGCTACCAGTTCAATCCGGATGGCACCTACCGCCCGCAGCGCTATGACGGGGTGATGCCGAGCACCACCAGCTGCGTCAACTGCGACTTCGCCGACCTCAATTCGGTCGCCGATCTGCAGCCCGGCTTCGACCGCAAGAGCGTCAATGCGGTCGTCAACTTCGACCTGACCGACAACCACCGCCTGTACTTCGAAGGCAAGTACACCGAGACCGTCTCGGACTTCCTGGCCCAGCCGTCGTTCGACCAGACCCTGCGCATCCAGCGCGACAATGCCTACGTTTCGCCGCAGCTGCGCGCGCTGATGGCCGCCAACGGCGCCAGCCAGTTGACCCTGAGCCGCTTCAACGTCGATGCCGGCCAGCGTGGCGAGCACGTGGAGCGCAACACCCAGCGCTTCGTGCTCGGCGTGGAAGGCAACCTGACCGAGAACTGGACCTACGACGTGTACGGCAACTGGGGCCAGAGCGAAGTCAAGCGCTGGAACCTCAACAACCGCATCAACGAGCGTTGGCAGGCAGGCCTGGACACCGTGGTCGATCCGTCCACCGGCCAGATCGTCTGCCGCACCACGCTGAACCCGAACGCCACCAACCCCAACAACGGCAACCGCGTGTACTCGCAGTTCGCCCGCGAAGGCTGCGTGCCGTTCTCGGTGTTCGGCAATGGCGCGGTGACCCAGGCAGCACGCGACTGGATGAACGTCGATTCGTTCAACTATTCGCGCCTGCAGCAGTCGGTGTTCAGCGCCTCGCTGGCCAACGCCTCGCTGTTCAGCCTGCCGGCAGGTGACGTCGGCGTGGCCGGTGGCGTGGAATACCGCCGCGAGAAGAGCCGCGAAATCACCGATCCGCTGGCAGCGCAGGGCCTGACCTTCCTCAACGCGATCCCCAACCGGATGGGCAAGTACGATGTGCGCGAAGCGTTCGTCGAAGCCACCGTGCCGTTGCTGGCCGACATCCCGGGCATCTACAACCTGACCATGGACGCTGCCGGTCGCTGGTCCGACTACAGCAGCATCGGCAAGACCACCACCTGGAAGGTCGGCCTGGACTGGACCATCATTCCGTCCCTGCGTGCCCGCGGCACCCTGTCGCAGGCGGTGCGTGCGCCGAGCATCGGCGAACTGTACAACCCGCAGAGCGAGAACTTCGCCACCGTCAACGATCCCTGCAACTACCTGGCCACCAATTCCAACCGCCCCAATACGGCAGCTGATCCGGCCCTGCGCCAGGCCAACTGCTCGGCGCTGGGCGTGCCGGTGGGTTGGGTCGATACCTACACCGCAACCCGCCCGGGTGTCAGCGGCGGCAACCCGAACCTGAAGCCGGAGCGCGCGCGCAGCTTCACCTATGGCCTGGTCTGGCAGCCTGATTTCCTGCAGGGCTTCGGCATGTCGGTGGACTACTGGTGGATCAGCCTGAAGGATGCAATCGGCGCAGTGACCGCGCAGACCAATGCCACCCGCTGCGTGGATTCTCCGGGAGGCATCAACAACAGCTTCTGCGGCTTCATCGAGCGCGCACCGGTCGGTGGCAAGACCGATGCGGGCGGCCGCACCTTCCCGGAACACTCGATCAGCCGTTGGGTTGCACTGAACGAAAACCTGGCGCGCTCGCGTCGCGTCGGCGTCGATCTGGAAATGGACTACCGCTTCAAGCTCGCCGAGGGCGACACGGTGATCCGCCTGGTAGGTACCCGCCTGCTGCAGTCGCGTGAATGGGCCTTCCAGGACTTCCCGAACGAGTACGACGAGAACGTCACCTGGGTGACCGACCCGCGCTGGCGCGGTTCGCTGCAGACCAAGTACTCGCTGGGTCAGTGGCGCGCGTCGTGGGACCTGAACTACGTGAGCAGCAACCTGCGCGTGCAGCCCAAGAGCTACCAGGCCAATCCGGGCCAGAGCAGCCCGATCCGCAACGGTTCGTACGTCTACCACAACTTCCAGTTCGGCTACCGCTTCCCGGGCGACAAGATCGACGTCTACCTGGGCGTGGACAACGCCTTCGACAAGGATCCGCCGGTGAACTACTTCGGCTCCGACGTCGGTTCGGCGATGTACGACAACATCGGCCGTTACATGTACATGGGCGCTACCTACAAGTTCTGATCGAGCAACACATGTAGTACCCGACAGACCCGGCTTTTGCCGGGTCTGTCTTTTCCGGTGCCGGCAAGGCCCCCTTGCGCCCGGCCATGACCTTCGACACCCTTGCAGTGTGGGCCGGCGGCGTATCGTTCGGCCCACGGCCGTTCCCCCGGCCCTTCCCTGACTCACTCGGCCTGGAGGCCATTCAAGTGACCCGTACTCCCAAGATCGTGCTGCTGACCCTGGCCGTTTCGGCCGCGCTGGTCGGCTGCGGCAAGAACGAAACCCCGGCAAAGGATGCCACCGCCTCCACGCCGGCCGCGGCCGACGCCGCCACCACCTACAAGCTCGACGAGAGCAAGCTGCCGGCCTACAACGCCTTCCAGGCCAGCGATCTGGACAGCAACCTTGACGCCTGCACCGCCTTCGGCGACTACGTCAACGGCAAGTGGCTGGCCGCCAACGAGATTCCGGGCGACCGCACCAGCTGGGGCGCCTTCACCATCCTCGATGAGCGTTCGGTGGCCGTGCAGCATCAGCTGGCCGAGCAGGTCGCGCAGGTCAAGAACCCGGCCGGCATCGAGAAGATCGTCGGCGACCTGTGGGCCACCGGCATGGACGAAGCCAAGGTCAACGCCCAGGGCATCGAGCCGCTGAAGGCCGACCTGGCCGCGATCGACGGCCTGCAGGACAAGGCCGCCATCGCCAACTACCTGCGCACCAGCGCTGCCAAGGGCGAGAACGTGCTGTTCGGCTTCGGCGCCGAAGCCGACTTCAAGAACTCGGCCGTGAACATGGCCTACGCCAGCCAGGGCGGCCTGGGCCTGCCGGACAAGACCTTCTATACCGATGCGTCCAAGGCCGACAAGCTGAAGGCCTACCAGGCCCACGTCGCCAAGGTGCTGGAACTGTCCGGCGTGGCTGCTGCCGATGCCGCAAAGCAGGCTGAAGAAGTCGTCAAGTTCGAGACCCGCCTGGCCAAGGCGTCCAAGTCCAGCGTCGAGCTGTCGCGCGACGTTTCCCTGTACTACCACCCGGTCAGCCTGGCCGAGGCCGATGCGCTGACCCCGAACTTCAGCTGGACCGAGTTCTTCAAGTCGCAGAACGTGGCCGCGCCGGAGAAGTTCTCGCTGGCCATCCCGGCCTTCCACCAGGAAGTGAGCAAGGCGCTGGGCGATACCGATCCGTCGGTGTGGCGCGCCTACCTGCGCTTCCACACCGTGGACGGTGCCTCGCCGTACCTGGCCGATGCGTTCGTGCAGGAGAACTACGAGTTCTACGGCAAGACCCTCAATGGCCAGAAGGAACAGAAGCCGCGCTGGAAGCGCGTGCTGGGCACCATCGAGAGCGATGCCGGCGAAGCCTTCGGCCAGCTGTACGTGAAGGTTGCCTTCTCGCCGGAAGCCAAGGCGAAGATGGAAGAGCTGGTGAAGAACCTGGCCGCCTCGCTGAAGGAACGCATCCAGGGCCTGTCCTGGATGAGCGAAGAGACCAAGGCCAAGGCCATCGCCAAGTGGGAAACCTTCACTCCGAAGATCGGTTACCCGGACAAGTGGCGTGACTGGTCGGGCCTGCAGACCAACCGTGACAGCTACCTGGGCAACGTGCGCGCGGCCACCGCGTTCAACTACCAGTACAACCTGGCCAAGATCGGCAAGCCGGTGGACAAGACCGAGTGGGGCATGACCCCGCAGACGGTCAACGCCTACTACAACCCGCTGCAGAACGAGATCGTGTTCCCGGCCGCCATCCTGCAGCCGCCGTTCTTCGACCCGAAGGCCGACGACGCGCTGAACTACGGCGGTATCGGTGCGGTCATCGGCCACGAAATGACCCACGGTTACGACGACCAGGGCAGCCGCTTCGGGCCGACCGGCAACTTCGAGAACTGGTGGACCGAAGCCGATTCGAAGAACTTCGCTGGCCTGACCGGCAAGCTGGTCAAGCAGTTCGACCAGTACAAGGTCGACGGCCAGGCCGTGAACGGCCATCTGACCCTGGGCGAGAACATCGCCGACCTGGGTGGCCTGGCCACCGCCTACGACGCATTGCAGAAGGCGTCGGCCGGTAAGGAAGACGCGAAGATCGATGGCTTCACCCGCGATCAGCGCTTCTTCTTCAACTGGGCCACCGTGTGGCGCACCAAGTACACCCCGGAGAACGCCAAGGTCCGCCTGGCAACCGACCCGCACGCGCCGGCGCAGTTCCGCGCCGTCGGTGCGCCGTCGAACCTGCCGACCTTCACCGCGGCCTTCCAGTGCAAGCCGGGTACGCCGATGTCGCGCACCGGCGACTCGCAGGTGGTGATCTGGTAAGCCACGGCTGAGGCCACGGCTTGCCTGCAGAGGCCCGGGATTTCCCGGGCCTTTGTTTTTTCGCGCGGTGGCCGCAGCCACGCATGGCGTGGCCATCCCACCCGCCCGGTAGCGCCGGGCCATGCCCGGCGGATGCACCGTGATGCGCGCATCCCCTGCCCATGCCACCCGCCCGGTAGCGCCGGGCCATGTCCGGCGGATGCACCATGAGGTGTGCATCCCCTGCCCATGCGCGGCTTGCTATAGTTCGCCCGCCCTCAATCCATCACGGATTCGTTCTACATGCCCAACTTCCGTCCGCTTGCCATCGCCCTGGGCATCAGCCTGGCGACCCTGGTTCCGACCCACGATGCGTTCGCCGCCAAGAAGAAGGCCGCACGCGCCCCGGCCGTCAGTGCGCAGTGCAGCGATTTCTACGACGCCACCAATGCAGGTTGGCTGAAGGCCAACCCGGTGCCGCAGGCCGGCGCCGCCACCGCACTGGGCCAGCTGGTCGACCGCAGCCGGCAGCAACAGCGTGAACTGCTGGACGCCTCGATGAAGGCGCCGCAGGGCAACGTGCAGAAGCTGCTGGGCGACTTCTGGGCCAGCGGCCTGGACGAAGCGGCCGTGGAAGCCGACGGCTCCAACCCGATCGCACCGCTGCTGACCCGCATCAACGCGATCAAGAAGGCCAAGGATGTCCCGGCCTCGATCGCCGCGCTGCACCAGGTCGGCATCCCGGTGGCCTTCAACTTCGGTCCGGACGTGGACCTGAAGGCGCTGGACCGCCACATCGGTTACTTCATGCAGGGTGGCATGGGCCTGCCTGATCCGGCCTTCTATACCCGCACCGACGCCGACACCGTCGCGTTGATGGGCCGCTACCGCAACTACGTCAAGCAGATCCTCGCACTGACCGGCACCCCGGCGGCCAAGCTGGACGCCGAGTCACAGGCGGTGATCGCGCTGGAAACCGAACTGGCCCGCAATGCGCAGTCGCTGGCGGGCATCAACAATCCGTTCAACAACTACGCGCCGATCTCCACCAAGGACCTCAACAGCCGCTACCGCAACCTGCAGCTGGATGCGTTCCTGAAGGCGCAGGGCGTCAACGATGACTTGGTGTCGCTGGCCGATCCGGCGCTGTTCAAGCAGCTCGACGGCATGGTCACCAAGCTCAAGCCGGACCAGTGGAAGGCCTACCTGCGCTGGCGCGTGGGCGACTCGATGGCGCCGTACCTGTCCAAGGCGTACCGCGACGCGGAGTTCGAGTTCCGTGGCCGCGTGCTGCGTGGCGAGACCCTGCCGCCGCAGCGCTGGGAAAGCGTGCTGGACGCGATCAACGTGGCCGCTGGCCCGATGGTCGGCCGCGAATACGCAGCCCGTTACCTGTCCGCCGAAGACCGCCGCCAGGCGGCCTGGATCGTCGACAAGGTGCGTGAAGTGCAGATCGAAGCGGTCAAGAACAACAGCTGGATGAGCGCCGAGGCCAAGACCGAAGCACAGGCCAAGCTGGCCGCGCTGAAGATCGAGATCGGCACCCCGCTGCGCGACCTGGACTACAGCGTGCAGCCGATGGGCCGTGGCTCGTTCGGCGGCAACATGCTGATCGCGTCCACCTGGCGCCACCGCGAGGAAATGAAGCGCATCGGCAAGGGCAACGCCGACCGCCGCTGGGACGTGCTGCCGCAGCAGCCGTCGCTGGCCTATGACCTGGCGCAGAACCGGCTGATCGTCACTGCGGCGATCCTGCAGGGCCCGGTGTTCAACGCCAAGGCCGATGCCGCGGACAAGTTCGGCAGCTTCGGCGGCCTGGTCGGCCACGAGCTGACCCGTGCGATCGATGCCAAGGGTGCGCTGGTCGATGCCAAGGGTGAACTGCGCAGCTGGTGGACCCCGGCCGACAAGACCGCCTGGACGCTGCTCGGCACCCGTGTCGCCACCCAGTACGGCGCCTACGAGTTCCCCGGCGTGAAGGGAGCCAAGGTCAACGGCACGCTGACCCAGGAAGAGAACCTGGCCGACATCGCCGGTCTGGAGCTGGCCTGGGCCGCGTACACCGCGCAGGAGCCGAAGGCCAAGCCGGCACAGCAGCAGGGCTTCTTCCGCGCCTGGGCCGCGCTGTGGCCGCAGCAGCTTTCGCCGAACGAGGCCGCACGCCGCCTGACCGCCGACATCCGTGCACCGGGCCGCTGGCGCACCAACGGCCCGCTGTCGAACCTGCCGGCTTTCGGCGCCAGCTTCAGCTGCAAGCCGGGCCAGCCGATGCAGCGCACCGACGGCGAGCAGATCAAGGTCTGGCGCTGAGGTTCATGCAACAGCGGTAACGGAAAGGGCGCCTTCGGGCGCCCTTTTTTGTTGAGAGCTCTGCTGGAAAAGGACCCTGACGAATCAGGGCCAAGCCAACCCATGCGGAGAGTGAGCCGCTATGCGCGCAGGTCAGAAGTCGTACGAGGCGGTCAAGCGAACCGTTCGCGGCGGCGTGAAATAACTGCCCATTCCGTAGAGATTGGAGACCGTATCCGGACCCGTCTGATACTTCGCCGTCGACTGCAGCTGGCGCCGCTGGTTGAGTACGTTGAAGACATTCAACCCCAGGCCAAGGCGGTTGTCGGCAGACGCAGGCCGGTACATCACGCCTATGTCCAGCTGCGCCGTCCACGGCTGCCGGCCGGCATCACCGGGCCGTGACGGCTCACCGTTGCAATAGTGGTACGCCGATCCATAGCCATGCGCCGGATCGCTCTGGTCGCTTCCGTAGTAACCCAGGCAGCTCTTGGGCATGCCCGACATCACACGAACCGTCGACGAGGCCGTCCATTCGTCATTGATCTGGTAGGCGCCGAACGCCTTCAACTGGTGCCGGCGATCATTGGCGAGGTAGCCACCGGCGTACTCCATCAGCGACACCGCATCCCAGTCCTGGGTCTTGGAAACATCATCCTGACCGATATCGGACTTCACCTGTCCTTCGGTGTTCCCGAAGCTACGTGACCAGGTGTAGTCCAGGCGCGCGTACCAGCGCTCGGACATCGGGTGTTCGATGAACAGATCGACCGCCACGTACTCGCGCTTGGCCTTCTTGCCGTCGTAGCCCCAATCGGACGTGCTCATGCTGACCGGCGTATAGCCGGACCCATCGCGATGGCGTACCTGGAACGTATTGGTCTGCCCCGGGTTGAAGATCACGCAGCCCGGGAGCTCGTACGCGTCGGTATCCAGCCCCATGCCAGCGAGCCGGTCGGCGAAGCGATCGGAATCACAGGTGTCGTCAATGGCCGACTGCAGCCGCCGGAAGGTCAGTTTTGCGCCACTGTTCCAGCTACTGCCCAGGGTTTTCTCGAAACCCAAGATCAGCTCATCCTGGTACTGGGAACGCAGGTCTGTGGGCGCCACCGAACGGGGATCCGGAGCCTGGCCGTACTCGTTGTTTGTTGATACTGGACCATTGCCCAAAGGCGTCAGGCCCGTGGGGTTGCCGTCGGCATCAATGCCGGTATACGTAAAATACTCACGGGTGTAGGTCGACGCGGACGCACCACGGATGGCCACACTGTTGGGCAATGCCAGGTAGTAGCGGCCCAGGTTGGCGAAGACCTTCAACGACGCGTCACCGAACACATCCCAACTGGCGCCCAACCGTGGCGCCCACTGGTCGCCACTTTCCACATACGCGCGTCCATCGCTGTTGTAGTTGGTGAAACGATCATTCCGCAGGCCCAGCGTCAGCAACCACTCGGGCGTCAGCTGCCAGCGGTCTTCCAGGTAGTAGGCCTTCTGCTTCACCGACATGCTGGTGGTGGTGGAGAAGATGTATTTCTGCACAAAATAGCCATTGCCGCCCGGCGGTGCGATGCCGAAGCCGGGGTTGGGCGACGCACCCGGATTGCCGCGGGAGTAGATCCAGGCATGACCCGGGCCGGTCATGGACTGCCCTTCGTTGTGCGCCCGATAGGTCATGTTGTCGACGCCAGCGGTCAGCTCGTGGTTGCCGATGCGGTACTGCAGGTCCATGCGCAGCCCCTGCGTGGTACTCCCCGCATCAGAAGCCTTGGTGTACAGGCCAGCCTGGTCATTGCGAACCGGGGCTCCGCCAGTGAGGGACGGATCCTGGTTCCCGGCACCACTGATGAAGGGGTTGCCCGAATCCAGTGGGTTGAATTCCAGGTTGCCGACGCGGGTGCGCCCCCACACTGCGCTCAAGGTCAGGTCGTCGTTGAGATACCCCGTGTACTTGAAGATATCGACGTCCGTCGTGGCCTTGGTCGTATTGGGAAACGTGCCCGTGCGATCCCCCTCGGTCAAGGTGTCGTAGTCGAACCCGGTGTAGTAACCACCGGAACGATCAGTGTCCTGGAAACGGGTGTACTCGAGAATGTTGCTGTCATTGATGTTCCAGTCGATTTTGCCGTAGAACTTCGGTGTATCCACGCGGTAATGGTTGCGTGCCTGCTGCGCAGATGCCTCGCTGGCGGTTGAAACGCCCTCACGCCGGTTGGATTCAGCGGCCAAGTGAATGAACAGGCGATCCTCAATCAGGGGTCCGCTGACATATCCGCTGTAGGTGGTTGTGGTCGCCTTGTCCCCTCGACGGTAACGGTACAAAGTGCCGGGCTTGGACTCGTTCTCGTAGGCATACCCATCCGGCAGGGCCATGTCGGGGTAGTTGACCGATTCCGGCGACTCGGCAAGCTCCGCCGGTGTCCACGCCACCTGGGCACCGAACCGCCACCTGTTGGTACCGCGCTTTCCCAGTTGGTTGATGACACCGCCTGTGGAACGGCCATAACCCGCACCGTACCCACCGGTGAAGGTCTCCTGCTGATCGATGGATCCATAGGGCAGGCTGATCCCACCGAGGTTATTCAGCGGGTTGGTGACATTGAAGCCGTTGAGGTAGTAGGCGTTCTCGGTGACGCTGGCGCCACCGAACGACAGCACCGATCGCGAACCGTTGGAGAATTCACCGCTACCGGCGACCACCCCAGGGGCCAGCAAAGCGATGGCCTCGGCACTTCGGCCCAGCGGCAGCACATCCAGTTGTTCGGACGTGATGACGGACTTCGACACGGTGTGGGTCACATCGATTTTCGGCAGGTTCGCTGCGGTGACGTTGACCGCGTCCAGCGTGGTGGCCGGCCCATGTGCAGCGAAACTTACATCGGTACCACTGCCCACGCGCAGCTGGACGTTCTCCTGCTGCTCGATGACACGGCCGTCGCGCTGTACGCTGACGCTGTAGCGCCCCACCGGCAATGCGCCGAAGCTGTAGCGCCCCTGTGCATCGACGACTACCGTCCGCCGTAGACCGCTTTCGCTCTGGGCGACAACGGTAGCGCCTTCGGCACCGGCTGCGGTGCCGAACAACGTGCCGGTCGTGCTCTGTGCAGCAACGGCACCAACGATGGAAAACAACACTGCCGAAAGCGCGCTGCGCTTCAACACACGATGCGTGGATGCAAATGCCATGAAGCTCTCTCCCGTAATGAAACTGACGGGGATTTATAGGCACGGGTGTTCCTCGCAAGGCAGTGCTGCAACCCGCGATGAATCAGGGCAGAAGCGTCAGCAAGCAGGCATCGGCGACGCCTCTGAATCGGGACATACAGCTGAAAACATGGGGATTTCAGCCAATCAGTGGCACCGTCGCGACGGCATCCGCAGCGGGGCACCAGCGGTTATATCCGTCACATGAACACGGTTGATGGGTTCTGTTAAGCGTTCAATACGACAGCCCCGCGTTCTGGTTCCGACACTCGTGGTGTATCCAGCGCTGCACCGACACCCATCACAACGCCTCCAACGTTCCGCGGTAATGCACGATCCGCCCCACCACCGGCGCGCCGATCTCCACGTCGAAGACGAAGCGCCCATCCTCATCACTCTCGAAACTGTTCTCCCCGGGCAACAGCCACTGCGGCAACGGCAGGCCCAGGATCGACCAGCGTCTCGGCACCAGTTGCAGCCGCCCGTTGTCGACCAGAAGTGCCAACGCTACCGATACCGCACCGAACCGTTCGACCAGCAGCGCTTCGTTGCGCCCCTGCCCCTGCGTCTGCAACGAAGAGAAACGACGGCCGGCAAAGGTCCGCGTCCAGCGCTCCCCCCCCGCCTCTGCGGTGAACTCGACGCTGACCGGCACTGCCTCGCCCGCTGCCGGAAAACCGAACACGTTCCCCAGCAACCGCGACAACACCCCACCACCGCGTTCGACCGATGCCGTCCCGCTCCAGCGCTTGGCGGCAGACGGTGCATGCAACGCCTGCACGCTGGCCGGCAGCTGCGCGTACGCGCTGCCCAGCAGGCGCTGGTACAGGCTGGCACCGGGCATGTCGCGGCGGAAACCGGTATGGATCGTGCGTCCGTCGAACAGCCGGTCGTAGTCGGACAGTTCCAGCGCATGCGTGGCCGGGCGTGCACCCGGTGACGGCCGATCACCGGCCAGCTGCTTGCGGATCACCGCTTCGATCGCCATCGACGGAATGTACGGGCCGTCATCGGCCTCGGCCAGCAGGTGCCAGCTCTGTTCCACACGCGCACCATCGCGGGTGCCCACGGCACGCACGATCATGCCGCCGCGATGCTCGCCGAACTTCATCAGGTTCAACACGGTATAGAACAACCGCGAGCATGGCTCCAGCGATGGCAGTTTCAGGTGCAGGCGCGCCTTGGCCAGCAGATTGAGCACGCGATGCAGGATCTCCGGCACCGGGCCAGCCCCCATCCAGATGTCGGTCATCGTCGGATGTTCGGGTGGCAACACCTGTAGATCCGGCACATCCACCAGCGAGAAATGCAGGTTGCGCAGCGGCAGTCGCCCCGGCACCGCGACGGTGAAGCGGCGACTCTCGGCCAGGCCGATGCCGTGCCCATCGCGACCGCTGCGGCGCAGCTTCACCGGCGAACCGGCATAGCCGACCACCGCCCGCATCACGTTCAGGCCGATGCCGGCATACGGCGATGGCGCGATGCCGCCTTCCACGCTGACGATATCCATGTGCGTGGCCATCTCGCGCAGCACTGCCGCGGTCAATACCGGGAAACTGCTGACGCCGGACAGTGCGTAGATGCCAGCCGCCCTGGCCTGCGCGTCGTACTGCGAAACGCCGAATACGAAGTCTGCCGCGTCGGCGAAGTCCAGATAATCAATGCCGGCGGCAATGCAGGCTTCGATCGCGCCATAGCGGTGTTCGCCATAGTCCTGGAAAGGACCGGAGGCATCCACCACCAGCTCCGGTCGCTCGGCCTGCAGGGCCGTGGCCAGCTGCTGCCGCTCGACCTGCAGTGGACGCAGCCTCGATTGCCCCACATAGCTTGCGCAGAAGGCCTGCGCCGCTGCCAGGTTGCGGCCACCGATCAGCAGTTCCAGCATCGGCAGGTCGGCCAGCAAGCGGACCAGACGCCCTCCGAATACACCATAGCCACCCAGAATCAGGATCTTCACGCATCATCCCTGTCGTGTCGTCTGGCCATGGTAGCGCGGCGCCGGCAGCTCCCGCAGTGCAGCACGATCCGGCATTAACACCGCCCATGCTATCGCTGCGCCTTCGTCCACTGCGGAGCCCCGCCATGGCCCACAAGAACACGATCTGCGTCTGGTATGACAACGGTGCGCTCGAGGCCGCCACGTTCTATGCGAAGACCTTTCCCGACAGCGAAGTAACCGCTGTGCATCACGCGCCCGGCGACTTCCCCGACGGCAAGCAGGGGGACGTGCTCACCGTCGAATTCACGGTCTGCGGCATTCCCTGCGTCGGCCTCAATGGTGGCCCGAGCTTCAAGCACAGCGAAGCGTTCTCGTTCCAGATTTCCACCGAGGATCAGGCCGAGACCGATCGCCTGTGGAATGCCATCGTCGGCAACGGTGGCCAGGAAAGCCAGTGCGGCTGGTGCAAGGACCGCTGGGGCGTGTCCTGGCAGATCAGTCCGCGCATGCTGATCGACGCGGTGACCAGCAAGGACAAGGCCCTGGCCAAGCGCGCCTTCAACGCGATGATGCCGATGAAGAAGATCGACATCGCCACCATCGAAGCGGCGATCCGCAACGCATGACGACGTTGGACACGATCATCGTTGGTGGCGGCCACAACGGGCTGGTGTGCGCGGCGTATCTGGCCCGCGCGGGGCAACGGGTGCTGGTGCTGGAACGTCGCGGCATCCTTGGCGGCGCGGCTGTCACCGAGGAGTTCCACCCGGGCTTCCGCAACTCGGTGGCCTCGTACACGGTGTCGCTGCTGCAGCCGAAGGTGATCGAGGAGCTGCAGCTGCATGCGCACGGGCTGCGCATCGTCGCGCGGCCAGCCAACAACTTCCTGCCATTGCCTGACGGTCGCTACCTGCTGTCCGCACCTGGCCGCACCCAGGCCGAGGTGGCGAAGTTCTCCGAACGTGATGCGCAGGCGCTGCCCGCCTATGAAGCGCGCCTGGAGGTATTTGCCAATGTGCTGCGCGACTGGGCGCTGCGCCCGCCGCCCGACCTCGGGGTGATGCCTGGCTGGCGTGCGTTGCCGGCGTTGTGGCAGATGGGCCGGTTGGGACGGGAGCTGGCCGCACTGGACCCTGCACTGCGCCAGGAACTGCTGGACCTGTTCACGCTGTCGGCCGCCGAGTACCTGGATCGCTGGTTCGAAAGCGAGCCGATCAAGGCCCTGTTTGGTTTCGATGGCATTGTTGGCAACTACGCCAGCCCGTACACGCCAGGCAGCGCCTACGTACTGCTGCATCACGTGTTCGGCCAGTGCAACGGGGTCAAGGGCGCGTGGGGCCACGCCATCGGTGGCATGGGCGCGATCAGCCAGGCCATCGCCGCGTCCGCGCGTGCGGCCGGCGCCAAGCTGCGCGTCGATGCCGGCGTGCAACGCCTGCTGGTTGAGGACGGGCGCGTGGTCGGCGTCGCGCTGTCCGGCGGCGAGAGCCTGCGCGCACGTGCCGTGGTGGCCAACGTCAACCCGAAGCTGCTGTACGAACAACTGCTGCAGCCCGCCCAGGTTCCCGCCACCACCCGTGAACGCATGGCGAACTGGCGCTGCGGCTCGGGCACGTTCCGGATGAACGTCGCGCTGTCGCGGCTGCCGGATTTCCGCGCCCTGCCCGGTCCCGGCGATCACCTCAGTGCCGGCATCATCATGGCGCCCAGCCTGGATTACATGGACCGTGCCTGGCTGGACGCACGTCGCGAGGGCTGGTCGCGCAAGCCCATCGTGGAGATGCTGATTCCGAGCACGCTGGATGATTCGCTGGCGCCACCCGGGCAGCATGTGGCCAGCCTGTTCTGCCAGCACGTGGCGCCGGAGCTGCCCGATGGCCGACACTGGGATGATCACCGCGATACCGTCGCCGACCTGATGATCGCCACCGTCGATCACTTCGCCCCCGGCTTCGCCGACAGCGTGCTTGGTCGACAGGCACTGTCACCCTTGGATCTGGAACGGACGTTCGGGCTGATCGGTGGCGACATCTTCCACGGTGCGCTCAGCGCCAACCAGCTGTTCTCGGCGCGGCCGATGGTCGGCCAGGCAGGCTATCGCGGCGCCCTGCCCGGCCTGTACCTGTGCGGTGCGGGTACCCATCCGGGCGGCGGGGTCACCGGCGCGCCCGGGCACAACGCGGCGCAGGTGGTGCTGGCCGATGCATGAAATGCGCGCCAACCAAGGTTGGCACCTACCGGCGTCAAGGCGTGCCAATCAAGATTGGCATCTACCTGCGTGGGACAAGGTGTGCCGACCAACGGTCGGCACCCACCTGCGCCTCACTTGACGCTGCGCAGGTGGTTCGGGCGCTTCGGCGGGCCCGGCGGACGACGCTTGTTGAACGGCGGTTGGCCACGCCAGTAGCGGATCAGCAGCCAGCCGAACAGCATGCCGCCCAGATGCGCGAAATGGGCCACGCCCGGCTGCCAGCCGGTCATGCCCAGCACCAGCTCGCCCACGCCGAACAGGATCACGAACGTACGCGCCTTCATCGGAATCGGCGGGAACAGCAGCATCACCCGCTGGTTGGGGAACAGCATGCCGTAAGCCAGCAGCAGGCCGAACACACCACCGGACGCACCCAGCACCGTGGCCGGATTGTCGAGCATCGTACCGACCAGCAACTGGCACAGGCCGGCGCCGACCACGCACACCAGGTAGTAGGTCAGAAAGCGCTTCTCACCCCAGGTCTGTTCCAGCGGCGCGCCGAACATGAAGACGGCCAGCATGTTGAAGAACAGATGGAAGAAACTGCCATGCAGGAAGCCGTAGGTCAGCAGCTGCCAGGGCTGGAAATTGCCGCCCGGCGAGAACGCATCGAACCCCTGCTGCAGCGGCTGCAGCATGAACGGCTCGAAGGTCTGCATGCCGAGCAGGAACGGCTGCTGCAGCAGGAACAGGATCGCGTTGGCGATCAACAGGGCCTTGGTGACGGTTGGCAGTCGCGGGAACATGGGGACACCGGCATGGAACGGCCTCCATCATAGCCGCAGCACCGGCCCTTTTTGACCAGAGCGGACGGTCGCCCGTTCAGTCGCAGGCAGCGATCAGCCCGGCCCCCATACGGCCGCATCCAGCGCCGCCGCCGGGTCGGTCGCGGGCATCCGCACCCGGCCGTTTTCGACGATGACACCCTCGGCGCGCAGCCGCTGCGATTGTTCGCGCCAGCCGGCCGAACCTTCAGCCATGGCGATGCGCCCGTCCGAGCGCAGCACCCGGTGCCAGGGCAGCGAGGGGTCGTCATTCTGGCCGAGGATGCGTGCGGTCAGCCGGGCGCGTCCGGGCAGGCCGGCGCGCATCGCGACCTGCCCGTAGCCCATCACCTGCCCTGGCGGGATCGCATGGATCACCGCCAGGATGCGGGCGCGTGCCTGCTCCGGCGTCAGCGGCGCAGCCGCGTCACCAGCAGCACGCCGATCAGGACCAGCACGGTGCCGGCGATCTGCGCCGGCCCCATCGGTTCGTCGAGCAGCCATAGGCTCATCACGATGGTGGAAACCGGGCCCAGCATACCCACCTGCGCAGCCAGCGACGAGCCGACGCGCTGCACCGCCAGCATGATCGCCAGCACCGGCAGCACGGTGCAGACCGTCGCGTTGATCAGCGACAGCCACTGCACGGCAGCGGGGGCCTGCCACAGCAACGGCAGCGGATGGGTAATGGTGAAATGCAGCAGCACCAGTACGCTGGCCACGCAGCTGGCGTAGGCAGTCAGGCGCACCGCGCCGATACGGGCGACCACCTGGCCGCTGCCGAACAGATAGAGCGCGTAGCTGAGCGCACTGCCCAGCACCAGCAGGCTGCCGAGGATGATCTGCCCACCCTCGCGCTGCAGGTCATGGCCGAACGCGATCAGCACGCCGAGATAGCTGAGCACCAGCGCGCCGACCTGCCACCGACCCGGCCGCTGCCGCGCCAACAGCACGTTGATCAGCAGCACCAGGGTCGGGTTCAAGTACAGGATCAACCGTTCCAGGGTCACGCTGATGTACTGCAGGCCCTGGAAATCCAGCAGGCTGGACAGGTAGTAGCCGGTGAAGCCAAGCCACAGCACGCGCGCGCGGTCGGCCCAGGACAGTCGCTCGGCACGGCGCGAGGCCCACACCGCCATCAGCGCGAACAGCGGCAGCGCCATCAGCATGCGCAGCGCCAGCAGCGTGGTCGCGTCCACGCCATGGCGCAGCCCCAGCTTGACGATGATCGCCTTGCCAGAGGCGGCGATGGCGCCGATCGCAGCCAGGCCGATGCCGCCCAGAGCGATGCGCGGGGACGTGGTGGCGATACGGGGGGAAGAAGTGGACATCAGGAAAAAAACGGGCCGCATGGGCGGCTGGAAGCAGCCGGATTGCTTCCAATTGTCTCATGGCACTTGCGGGCGAACGATCCGATGTCCGTTCATGCTCACTGCAACTCCTGATCCACGCATGGCGTGGATCCACGTGTCGACCAAGGTCGACACCCACCAACAGCAACACAGAACGCAGTTCCGACAGATCGCAGGAACCTGTCGAAGGCGGGGTGGGTCCGGTTGCGGGGGTGTCTGCGGTTGAGGTTGCCGGCCAGCGGCCGGCACTACCGTGAGTGTCGGCTCAGCGCATCAACACCACTTCTTCAGCAGATGTCGGGTGGATCGCCACCGTGTCGTCGAACTGGGCCTTGGTCGCACCCATCTTCACCGCCACCGCGAAACCCTGCAGGATCTCGTCGGCCGCTTCGCCGAGCAGGTGCACCCCCACCACGCGCTCCTCCGGGCCGGCGCAGACCATCTTGAACAGGCTGCGCTGGGTGCCGTTGGCCAGCGCCTGCAGCATCGGCCGGAACCGGCTGTGGTACACCGTCACCTGCTCGAAGCGCGCACGTGCATCTTCCTCGCTCATGCCTACCGCGCCCAGCGGCGGGTGCGAGAACACCACGCTGGCCACGTTGTCGTAGTCCATCTTCGCTTCCGGGCGGCCACCAAACAGACGATCCATCAGGCGTCGCGCTGCAGCCACGGCGACCGGCGTCAGGCCGACCTTGCCTGCGATGTCACCGACCGCATGCACGCTTGGCACCGCCGTGGTCTGCCACGCGTCCACCTCCACCTGCTGGTGTTCGCCGATGCCGATGCCCAGTGCTTCCAGGCCGAGCTCCTTGCTGTTGCCGCGCCGGCCGGTAGCGAAGAACACCGCGTCGAACACGCTGTCGATCGGGCCGTCATGGCCGAACGCGCGCACGCGTTCGCCGTCGCGCTTCAACTCACGCAGACGGTAATCGAAGTGGATGCGCACGCCCTGCTGGCGCAGGTTCTCGGCCAACTGCGCGGTCAGCTCGTAGTCGAAGCGCTCCAGCAGGCGGCTGCCACGTACCAGCAGGCTCACCTTGCTGCCCAGCGCCTGCAACAGCCCGGCAAGTTCCACCGCGATGTAGCCGCCGCCGATGATGGCGACCTCGGCCGGTGCCGCGCGCAGGTCGAAGAAATCATCGGATACCAGGCCCAGTTCGGCGCCGGGAATGTCCGGCCGCTGCGGATGGGCGCCGGTGGCGATGAGGATCTGCGCAGCGCTGTAACGCACGCCATCACTGCACGCCACGGTGTGCGCATCCAGCAGATGGCCGCGGGCCGGGATGCGCACCACGCCGGTTTCATCCAGGCGCTTGTGATAGCTGGCGTGGATGTTGCTGATGTAAGCCTGGCGATGAATCACCAGTTCCTTCCATGACAGCGCCGGACGCGGCGCCACGTCGAAGCCCATCGCGCTGGCCAGGCCGATGCGCTCGGCCAGATCGGCGGCCAGCCACATCGCCTTCTTCGGCACGCACCCGACATTCACGCAGGTCCCCCCCAGTTCACCCGGCTCCAGCAGGGCAACCCGCTTGCCATGCTGCGCAGCGCGGATGGCACCGGCCAGGCCAGCGGAACCGCCGCCAAGGACGATCAGATCGTAATCATAAGAGGGAGTATTCATCGCAATCGCTCGAATCGACAGGGAAGATGGCGGGCGAGCGCCCGCAACGAAGATCGGCAGGCAGCGGGTTGGCGCCGTCACCCATGCTGCTGCGAGCATGCCACGGCCCGCTGCAGGCCAGACGTGAGGGCATGCAGCCACGCAGGTCGAAACGCGCGCGGCCGGCATCGATCACGCCTGCCCGGCCCCACGGCGCAGTGCTGGCCACTGCCGGTACGTCATCGCACGCCACAGCCATTCCATCGGACCAAAGCGGAAACGGCGCAGCCACAGATGGCTGAAGATCACCTGCGCTGCAAACAGCAGCAGTGCCAACAGCAGCTGCCAGGCACGCGGCAGCACGTCGAACCATCCCAGCCCGTAGTGATAGAACAGCAGCGTGCAGACCACCGATTGGGCAAGGTAGTGGGTCAACGCCATCCGACCGACCGGCGCCAGCCAGCCCATGCGCGCGCGCCAGTGGACGATCCAGGCCAGGTAGCCCAGGCACATCGGCACACCGCCCACGGCCACCAGTGCCATTGCCGTGGTGGTCGGCAGGTCATAGACACCCGGCGCCAGATACGGCCTCCACAACACACCTGCCAGGGTGGCCAGCAGGCCCAGCGGCAACGCGATCCAGCGCAGGCCGGCATACAACCGCGGGAAACGCTCCGGCGCGGTCAATGCGCCGCTGCCGGCGAACCAGGCCCCCAGCAGGAACATGCCCAGCACTTCGGGCCCGGAAATGAACATGCCACCCAGCGACGCGCCGAACTCATGCAGGCGCTGCACGTTGGCCTGCATCCAGTCACCCTGGCCGTACACCAGGCGTTGCTGGTCGATGCCCTGCTGCGCGTCGACCAGCATCTTCTGCAGGTCCTGCGGGGTGGCCATCGACACCATCGCGCCGACCAGCAGCATCAGCGCAACACCCAGCGCATACACCAGCAACCCCATCCAGGGCAGCCAGCTGCGCGGTGCCTCACGGCAGGCCAGCAATGGCAGCGAGGCCAGCGCATACAGCACCAGGATGTCGCCCGACCAGACCAGCAGTGCATGGCACAGGCCGATCAGCAGCAGCCCGGCGCTGCGGCGCAGGTAGAACGGAGTGAACTGGCGGCCCGCCGCCTCGGCGCGCTGGGCCATCACCGCAAAGCCCGCCCCGAACAGCAGCGAGAACAGGGTGAAGAATTTTCCCTGCACGAACACATAGACGAACGCATCGGCCCAGTAGTCGATGCCCTGCCAATGCGCGTCGATGCCGGTAAAGGCCAGGTCCAGCGGCCCACTGAGGGCCTCGATGTTCATCAGCAGGATGCCCAGCAGGGCGAAGCCACGCAGTATGTCCAGCACGGCGATGCGTTCGCCGGAAGCCACCGGTTGCAGGGAAGGGGAAGCGGTATTCACGGGGCATCCGGCGTGCAGGTCCGTCATTATGCCGCCGGCCTGCGGGCCATGGATGGCCCCGCCCTGTTCCAGATACGCAACGGCCCGCCGAAGCGGGCCGTTGCTGCCATCACGATCGCGGTGCGATCAGTGCTGGTGACCACCGTCACCGTGGACGTGGCCGTGTTCGAGCTCTTCCTTGCCGGCTTCGCGCACTTCAACGATCTCGACGTTGAAATGCAGGTCCTTGCCGGCCATCGGATGGTTCAGGTCGACGTCGACCACGCTCATGCCGACCTTCTGCACGGTCACGGCACGCGGGCCGAAGTTGGTCTGCAGCACGACCTGCTGGCCCGGGACCAGCTTGGCGGTACCGAAGTGCTTCTTCGGCACGCGCTGGGACAGGCCGTCACGGCGCTCGCCATAGGCGTCGGCCGCCTTGACGTCGACCTCGAAGGTCGCGCCGGCTTCCTTGTCCATCATGGCGTTTTCCAGGCCCGGGATGATGTTGCCGTGGCCGATCAGGATCGCCAGCGGCTCGCCGCGGTCCTTGGACGATTCGATCGGCTCCTGGCCGGCCTCGGAGACGGTGTAGTGGAAGCGGACAACGCGGTCTTTTTCGATCTTCATGCGCAACTCTGTCTGGATCTGCCGGAGGCAGGCGGGTTGGGGCGGGTTGTCGCCCAGCGGGGACGCCGCCATCATGACGGCCAATCCAAGGTCGCGCATTATCCGGAGAACATGCACATCACGCCAGTTTCGTCCGGCACGCGCCGGCTCCTCGCGCCCGCCCTGCTGCTGGCCCTGCCCCTGCTGCTGACCGCCTGTGGCGGCGGCAAGGCCGTCCGTTCCGCCCCGCCACCGGCTGCGGCAAGCTGGCCCAGCACCACGCCGGACAACCCCGAGGCCGCCAATTCGGTGCTGATGCGTGCCATCAGCCTGGTCGGCACGCCCTATCGCTACGGTGGCAACACGCCCGAATCCGGCTTCGACTGCAGCGGCCTGGTGGCCTACGTCTACCGGGAAATGCTGGACCTGAAGCTGCCGCGGACCTCACGCGACCTGGCAGCGGTACAGGGGCCGAAGATCGACCCGAAGCGCCTGGCAACCGGCGACCTGGTCTTTTTTGGCAGTCGCGGCAGTGTCAGCCACGTCGGGATCTACGTGGGCGAAGGTCGATTCGTGCATGCCCCGAGCACCGGCGGAACGGTCCGCCTGGATTCCCTCAGTGGCCCCTATTGGAAGGACCACTACACAGGGGCCAAACGCGTCCTTCGCTAAAATGAACAGGCGATATGTTCAAAAGTGTGACATGTATCACTATGTAAATAACGATTTATTAACGGAATTTTTAACTTATTACTGCTTTTACAGGGCATGATGCCCCATCGTTTTTTTCCTTGTGACCGACGCGTGACGACAAACGACCCGACGTGCCAAGGCCAGACCGCCGCTTCTTCGCGTAGTGTCCGCCCGCTTCTGCTGGGCCTGGCATTGTGTCTGACCAGCCTTCCGGCCTGGTCGCAGTCCGCTCCCACCCGTACCGATGCGACCCCGGCTGCCACCGCCGAGACCGCCCCCCGCGCAGCCGCCAAGGCCGACGCCACCGCTCCGCAGCGCAGCCGCGCCGATGCCGCCGCCAGCGCCACCCTGGCCGCCCTGCTGCCGCACCTGGCCGCCAATGACACCATTCCCCTGATGGACCGCTCGGCCATGGTGGCCGGTGACCTCAGCCGCCTCCTCGCCAATTACGACACCAGCAGCGCCGCCAATGGCAGCGTCGTGGTCGGCAACGCTGCCGACAACGGCAAGGTGCAGTCGCTGCTGCGCCGGGCCATGACCCTGCTCGGTACCCCGTACCGTTGGGGTGGCAGCAATCCGGACAGCGGCTTCGACTGCAGTGGCCTGGTCGGTTACGTGTTCCGCTCGGCCCTGGGCATCGAACTGCCGCGCGTCTCGCGTGAAATGGCCCATGACGCCAATGCCGAACTGATCAACGACCGCGCCGCGCTGGCTGCAGGCGATCTGGTGTTCTTCGGCCGCAAGGGCCGGGTCGACCACGTCGGCATCTACGTGGGCGATGGCCGCTTCCTGCACGCCCCAAGCACCGGCAAGGACGTCCGCGTCGACACCCTGCTCACCGGCTACTGGGGCAACAAGTTCATGCAGGCCCGCCGGGTCGACCTCTGATCAGGGGTCATCTGCGCATTGCCTGAAAAGCCGCTGCCCTGCAGCGGCTTTTTCATTGGGCGGCTGGCCGAACCTGGGCCGCTGGCCGCTGGCTGCCGCTGGCTGCGTTGGTCCTTGATGTCGAGGTTGCAGTGACCGCGACAGGCCGACCGTGTTCGGCCACAGCATACCGGCGCGGGGCGGCGCGCCGGGTGCCCGGCTGGGCCGCCCGTGTTGCCTGGGGGGAAAGGAATGGCGGCAAGCCTGGAGATTCCATCGCGTTGCGCAATCTGGTTCGGTCAACCGCAGGCCGCCGAGCGGGGGGCGCTGGCGGCGGCCGGCTGGCAACTGCGCTGCGTCAGTCCTGGCCCTGCCATGGCCATCGGCCTGCGCAGCCGCGACCACCTGGTGGCCATCGTCGATCTGCGTCACCTGGATGCCGATGCCGTGCAGCTGCTGCTGCCGTGGATCGAGCGGCATCATCACCTGCCCTGGCTCGCCGTGCTGCCCGCTGGACTGGGCAGCGCTCCGCCCGCGTGGGGGCCGCTGCTGCGGACCTGCCGCGACCAGTTCGCGCTGCCGCTGGAACTGCACGATCTGCTGTCGGCAATGCAGCGACAGTGCGAGGGCGACGACGCGCTGCCACACACGGTCCGCGCGTCTGGCAGCCTGCCGACGCTGATCGGCGACAGCACCGCCCTGCTGTCGGTGCGCGCCTCACTGCATAAATTCGCTCCGGTTGACCTGCCGGTGCTGGTCACCGGCGAGACCGGCACCGGCAAGGAGCTGGCCGCGCAGGCACTGCATGCCTTGTCCGGCCGTGCCGGCAAGCCGTTCCTGGCGATCAACTGCGGCGCGATCCCTGTCAATCTGGTGCAGTCCGAACTGTTCGGCCACGAGCGCGGGGCCTTCACCGGCGCCGCGCAACGCCGCATCGGATTGTTTGAAAGTGCCCACGGCGGCACCGTGTTCCTCGATGAAGTCGGCGACCTGCCCGCCGACGCACAGACCAGCCTGCTGCGGGTGCTGCAGGAGGGGACGCTGGAACGGGTCGGCAGCAACCAGCCGCTGCGTGTGGACGTGCGCGTGCTGGCAGCCACCCACGTCGAACTGGAACAGGCGGTGGCCCAAGGCCACTTCCGCCGGGACCTGTACTACCGCCTCAATGTCCTGCGCCTGCCGATGCCCGCACTACGCGAACGCGGCAGCGATGTCCTGCTGTTGGCCGAGCACTTCCTGCGCGGTTTCCGCCACCACCACCCCGGCCGTGCACGCGGGTTTGATCCCGGCGCGCGCCAGGCCATGCGCGGGTTCGACTGGCCCGGCAACGTACGTGAGTTGTTGAACCGCGTGCAGCGGGCGGCGATCGTGGCCGAAGGCGAGCTGATCAGCGCCGCTGACCTGGACCTGGCAGAGCCCGACGCCCCTGCGCGGCGCGCGCTGCTGCAGGATGCGCGTGGCCAGGTGGAGCGCGATGTGCTGCTGCAGGCCCTGCGCCAGCATGGCTACAACGTCTCGGCGTGTGCGCGGCACATGCAGATCTCGCGGGTCACGATATACCGGTTGTGCCGCAAGCATCATCTGGAACTGCCGGCGCAGCGCTGACAACGCAGGAACCTGCACTGCCGGGCATGGCCCGACGCCGGCAAAGCGCGGCTGTGCAGCGCCGCGCCATGCCGGGCAGCCGCGCTTACAACATGTACGGCACCTTGAATGCCAGGGTGAAGTCCGGCGCATCCGGGGTCAGGCCGATGCCCAGCAGCGTCACCAGCGTGGTGTGCTGGTTCAACGCGTAGGTCACGCCGAGATTGAGCGAGGCCGCATTGGCATCGCTGCCGATCACCTTCACCCATTCACCGCCCTTGAACCGGGTCGAGGCACGCGTGCTGATCTTGTCGCTGAAGGAAATGCTCAGGCTGGTGCGCTCGTTGAACGCGAATGCCACGCCGGCACCGAAGTACACCGAACCGCCCAGTTTCACATCGCCGGGATTGACCGTATCCGGGTTGCTGTCGATATCGCTGAAACCGCGCGGGAACGAATGGATGTAGCCGGCGTTGGCGAACAGGATCGCCGGATCGGCGGTCTTCACCATCGATACGCCCAGGTTGGCCTGCCACACGCCATTGCCCGTCGGCTGTTCCTGCGGCACTGCGAAGCGGATGTAGTCATCGTCATCGCGCTCGATTACTTTCCAGTCCAACCCATAGGGCGCGCGGCCCGTTGGTGCGGTAACGCCACCGGTCAGCACCGTCTCCGGGCGCCAGCCGCGTTCGGAGAACAGCCGGTAATTGGCACTCAGGCTGACATCGCCGATGCCGCTGCCGTTGGTTTCTTCCTGCGCGATCGCCGCCGCGGCACCGCCGGCGCCGCCCTTCTGGTAGACCGTGCGCCGTGCCAGGTACGGCACGTCCATGTTCAAGGTAAGGTTGGGGCTGACGCCCCAGCGCGCGGCCAGGTTGTAGGTCAATGAATCCGATTCGACGTTCTCGATCGCGATGTTGCCAAGGAAGATCGCATCCAGGGCGAGGAACCCGTTGAGCGTGAGCTGCTTGCGGTCGTAGCGTGCATAGGTGAGGCCGTTTTCGATGGTGAACCGGCGCGAGAACAATGCCGCCTGCTGCTGCTTGACGTCATCCACGCTGCGCCGGGCCTCCTGCTTGGCCTGCTGTGCCTCGGCCGCGCTGCTGGCATAGCCCTCGCTGCTGGGCGGTAGCGCCGATGCCGCAGCCGGCGCCAACGGCGCAGCGGGCGTCGCACCGGGGCCTGCGCGACCGCTCAGCCGCGCCTGCATCGCCTGCACCTGCATGTCCAGTTCGCGCAGGCGTCGTACCTCCTGTGCGTAATTGGCCTTGAGCTGTTCCAGTTGCGCGATCAATGCCTGCATGTCGGCGCCATCACTGGGCGCAGGCTGCTGGGCGAAGGCAGTGGCCGCCAGCGCCGCCAGCGCCAGCGGAGTAAGCCGGTAGAGAGTGTGCATGTCGGTGACCTGCGTTGTACGTCGGTTCCCCCCGTCCAGGCCGTGTTACTGGCCTGGGCCCATGCCGCGGTTCATCCCGATCGCCTGGGCCACGTTCTGGCTCAAGGGCAGGTTGTTGGCCGCGGTATTGCGTACCAGCTCCAGCTGCAGCCGGTTGCTGGCGGTCTGTCCATCGCCGGCCAGGGCAATGCCCTGCCCCACGCTGCCATTGCGGATCCACTGCTGTACCAGGCTCTGCCCATCAACCTGCAGCAGCAGGCGCGCCTGGTTGCCATCGAGCATGGCGGTGGCAGTCGCCCCGCCCTGCTGTGCCTGTGCCATGCGGCTGCCGTCATCACTCAGTGCGGTCGGCACCATGCCGTCACGCACGGTCAGGGTGGTCACGTTGCGTGCGGTGTTGCCATCGCCGGCCACCTGCACGCTCTGCACCAGTCCGCTGGCATTGGCCAGGCCGGTACTGTCGATGCTGCGCCCCGCCGTTGCCGGCAACGGTGCGTCAGCGGCGGTAACCTGCACGCTTGGCTGGAAGCTCAGCCTGGGTGTGCCGCCATTGCGGAAATCCATGCCCAGGGTCAGCGCGCCCTGCACCACCGCACCGTTGGGTCCCTGCCACTGCGAAATCATCGTCACCCCGAACCAGGCCACGTTGTTGCCGCCAACGGTGTAGCGGCCGCGCATCAGGTTCAGTTCGGGATCGGGTATTTCCTTCAGGCCTCGCCCCGGTGCACCGTCTGCCGCCATCAACGGCGACACCGGCAACATCAGCAGCAGAGCGAGTACTACACGTTGGCATTGCATGATCGTGCCTCCTTCAGAACAGGTCGGCGTGGCTGAAGCCGAAGTCGACCAGTTCGGCATCGGTGATCGGTCCCTGCCGCGCATACAACGCGCGGGCACTGGGCCGTTCGCTGGGTTGCAGCAGCACCGTATTGCGATCGAAGTCGCTGCCGATCACGACGAAAACGGCGCGTGACGGCCAGGCGGCACTGAACTCGGCCAGTGACAGGCTGCGGTTGCCCAGGATCGGATCGGCCACTTCCACCACCCCGTCGCGCACCTGCTTGAGCACGACGAAATGCCGGAAGCCGCGTACATCCATCAGCACCAGTCCAGGAACCCGCAACGTGCGCAGGCGCGATTCATCGATGCGATAACCGCGTCCACGCATGCCCAGCGATTCGACATAGCGTTTGATGTCCAGCAATGAAAAACCGCGTTCCTTGACCAGCTGTGGATCCGATACCCCCATCATTCCCTCGATCACCGTCGCCTCGGTGGTGTCCAGGTGGTAGGCATAACGCAGGATGGTGGCCAGAGCGGCCGCCCCGCAGCTGTAGTCGGTGTGCTGCCGCACCAGGTTGCGATAACGCCGCTCCTGCATGCTTTCCACCTTCTGCTGCAGCAGCGCGCCATTGGGCAGCACCCCGCTGAACACCACCTCGCCTGCCCAGCCACACGCGCTGGTCAGCAGCAGCAGGCAGGGCAGCAGACGCAACCACCAGCGATGACCGGCCATGCCATTCTCCACGAGAAGGAAGGAGCCCCTGCCCCAAGGGGGAGGAGGGACAGGGGCCCCCGGGGGAACCCGGCCATTGGCGGATGGCCGGGCTTGTTGCGCTCAACGCAGGTTCGCTGCGAAAGCGGTCACACCGTGGATCACTCGCCGCCGCCGGTCCCACCACCGGTGCTCGGCTGCGCCACGGCCAATGCCAGGCTGTTGGCCTGCAGGTTGCCGGTACCCGATGCCACGTTCACGCCGATGTTGCCGGACGCGCCGGAGAACGCGCTGCCGGACAGTGCCGAGGTGTTGGTCGCGTTGACGTTCACCCAGCGGGTGGTGCTGACCGTGCCACTGAGGCTGGCATACAGGTCGGCCACGCCCAGCTCGACGAACTGGCTGGTGCCGCTTTCACGCGTATCGAAGCCCAGGCCACCCACTCCCGGCCGGTTCGGGTTCATCGTTGCATTCTGGATCTCGTTGTCCAGATCGATGTGCCCGGTCGCATTGCCACCCGGATGCGGCAGATCGCCACTCCACGAATCGAGGTAGTAGTTGGCCATCTGGTAGGCATTGCCGGTGCCGCGATAGGTACCGGCACCCACGGCCAGGGTACCGCCTGCGACGCGACCGCTCAGGCCGACCTGCACCGTATCGGTGTAGGACTGCACGAAGCCGGCGTTGGACACCGTGTTGCCGGTGGACACCTGGTTGGAGCTGATGCTCGACTGCGCCATCGCACTGGTTGCCACCGAGGCTGCGAGCGCGTTCTTCTGCTCGTTGTTGTTGCCCGAGGCGATGTTCACGCCGATGTTGCCCGAGGCACCGCCGAAGGCATTGCCACCGAGGCCGGCGGCGTTGGTGACGCCGGAGTTCATGGTGGTGTTGCCGAAGCCGGCCTGGTTGACGAACACCTCGGCGTCGGCCATGCCGAAGCTGAAGGACGCATCCGCAGCGGACAGTGACGCAGCATTGTCCTGCGCGTTGTTGTCGCCGGCCACCACATTGAAGCCGAGGTTGCCGGAGGCTCCCGCACCGACATCATCGGCGATCGATGCACTGTTGGTGACCAGGCTGTTGCCGGCGAGGTTGTTGCTGATCGACTGGCGGTTGTCGATCACGGCGATGGCTGCCGAATCCAGATTGATGTCACCGCTGATGGTCGGATCGCCGGAGAAGTTGATGTCCGAGCTCAACCGCAGATCCTTCTCCAGGTTCACGTCGACGCCGTGATTGTTCTTTTCCTTGCGCTCGTCGGCCTGGATGTTGCTGTTCTTCTGCACCTGCTCGTTGACGTTCACCGTGCGGGTGCGGCTCACGTTCGAGGTGTCGGTGTTGTTGCGTACCGTGGTATTGGTGCGCGTCCAGTTGCGGACTTCGTTGTCGGTATGGTTGTGCGTGTCGTTGCGGGTCTCGGTCACGACATGGTTGTGGTTGATGTTCGCATTGGCATTCTGGTTGTCCCAGCCATTGGCCGCAGCAGCGGTCGAGGCAGTGGCAATTGCCATGGCGAGTACGGTCTTCTTGACAGTCGCTTTCATGGTGCCCTCTCTCTCATCAGGTGATTGGTTCGGGTGGGTGGTGCTCACGGGTTGCCCTGCACGACCAGGCCCAGAACATTGGCCGTATCGTTTCGCGCTCCCGCGATCTGATTGAGTTGCAGGACACCGTCGAAGCCCCGCAGTGCCGTCGACGCAACGCCGACACTGCGGATACCCGCCGCAACACCGTCACCGGTATCGCCCTGCCCCCCTGCTGACGCGATGTCCGAGGCGGCCAACGCCGTGTCATCGGACTCGCGTATTCCTTGCCGGGCCAGCGTCGCGCTGACGACGTTGAGCGTCGTGTTGGCGATGCCGCTGGCCTGGTTGATCGATGCAATGCCGCTGGCGCCTGCCAGGGCCTGTCCGGCGATGTGTGCGCTGGCTTCCAGTGGTGCCGACAGCACGACGTCGTTGCTGTGCTGTTGCCGCGCAGCGATGGCCACGTCGGCGCGGTCGCCGCTGGCCATGCCATGCAGATTGGCCTGGAGGTTGAGATCGCCGGCCGCCTGGTTGATGGCGATGGCACCACTGGCACCGGCCAGCGCGCGGCCGTCGATGCGGGTGACGTCGAGGTAGGCCAGCATGCCGCTGTAGTCGTCGCCCAGCGCTGTGGCGGGCAGTGCCAGCCAGGCTGCCAGCAGCACTGCACGCTTCACTTGCCACCCGCCTGCGCCGGAGCGCCCAACGGGAACTGCGACAACGCGCCACGCACGGTATCGCCGATGCCGCGCGTGGTGTTGCCAACCGCCCCCAGCGGGCCGCTCATCGCACCGCTGAGGCTGCTGCCGCTCATCATCCCCTCGCCCGAGCGTCCAAGGGTTCCGCCCAGGGCCTGCTGGGTCACCCGCTCGACAGTGGTGACGCCGTGCGCGTGCATGCTGCCGGTCTGGCCAGCGCCGAGACCGGCGTAGTCGTCATCGCTGAGTTCATCCATGTCGCTGGCAGCGCCGCTGCTGCCGAGCGCGGCGGTGATCTCATGCTGCGGTTTCGGATCGGCGATCAACGCCACGCCGGGCGGCGCCATGCGATAGGCCGGGCGCGTGGACACGTCGCGCAGCAGGACGATTTCACCCGGCTGCACCTTCACCCCTTGACGGGCACCCGAGGCCGCAGCCGCCAGCGGAACGGCCAGCATCAGCAGCAGCGCAAGCCGCCGGCCAGAAACAGTGAAAAGGGTGGTGCTGCCGTCCATGCCGCTCTCCCGTTGCATATGCGCAGGGAGAGAGCAGCTTTCGTGCCAACACCGGAAGTCCGTCGCAGCGGGGGTTTGACGGGTAACACCGCGGCGGCATGACGCCACAGTGTTACAACTTCGTTCGGATTCCGTTCGCCTTAACGCGCAGGAAACACCACTGCGCAAGGCGCCATCGGGGCTGTATCAGTAGTGTTACAGGTACTGATACAGTCCGTTGCAGTGCCGCTTCAGGCGCGCGGCGGGCTCGGGTCGGGGTCATCGATGCCGACATTGGTGGACGGGTTGTCGTACACCGCCTGGTCGAGCAGGCCCGTTTCCTTGGCCACCAGCACCGGCACCAGCATCTGTCCGGTCACGTTGGTCATCGTGCGCATCATGTCCAGGATGCGGTCGATCGCGTACAGATAGCCGATGGTTTCCAGCGGCAGATTGGCCGCGCTCAGCACCACCGTTGCCATGATCACCGCCGTACCCGGCACGCCGGCAGTGCCGAAGCTGCCCAGCACCGAAGCGATCAGCACCACCACGTACTGCTCCGGCGTCAGCGGCACTCCGCTGTACTGGGCAATGAACACCGCGCACAGCGCCGGATAGATCGCACCGCAGCCGTCCATCTTGATGCTTGCGCCCAGCGGCACCGCGAACGAACCGTAGTCCTTGTTCACGCCCAGGTTGTGGGTGATCGAGCGCAGCGCGACCGGCATCGCCGCGAAGCTGGAGGAACTGACGAAGGCCACCTGCATGCCCGGCGCCGCGCCGCGGAAGAACTTCAGCGGGTTCAGGCCATGCGCCAGCAGCAGCGCGCTGTACACCACCACGATGTGCAGCGCGCAGGCCACGTACAGCGCCAGCACGAAGTGGCCCAGCGGCAGCAGCTTCTCGAAGCCGTAGCTGCCGACCAGGCCGGCAATCAGGCCGAAGGTGCCGATCGGGGTGACTTCCAGCACGAAGCGGGTCACCTGGATCATGATGTCGCTCATCTGCCCGACCAGCTTGCGCGCCTCGGTCACCTTCTCGCCAAGCTTGACGATGGCAAAGCCGACCAGGCCAGCGAAGAAGATCACCGGCAGGATCGAACCACGGCCCGCGGCCAACACGGTCTCACCGGCGGCGTTGACCTTGGTGCCGATACCCGACAGCGCGTAGAACACGTTGGACGGCACCACATCCAGCAGCACCTGCACCACGCTGGGTACTTCGCGCGGTACATAGTTGCTGGCCATCGACAGCTGCAGGCCACCAGCGCCAGGCTGCAGCACCGTTCCCACGCCAAGGCCCACGCATACCGCCAACGCAGCAGTGATCACAAACCACAGGAACGTGCGCCCGCTGAGCGCGGCGACCGATTTCTGGCCGTGCAATGAAGAGATCGCGTTGATCACCGCGAAGAACACCAGCGGCACCGCGATCATCTTGATCAGCGTGACGTAGAGCTCGCCGAGCGGGCCGAACCAGGTTTCAGCAGCCGGGCCAAGCGCCCAGCCGGCCAGCGCACCGAGCACGAAGCCACCGACCACGCGCTGCCAGAATGGAATCCGCAGCCAGGCAGAGACCAGCTTCATAGGCAATCCAAGGGGGTAGGAAGGGATGCTGGCACGATAGCCCAAGGCGGGCCGCAGAACGACCGCCCGCATGGCAAATCAGTGTGTCATCGGCGTGCCTTGCAGGGCCGGGCATAATGAACGTCCCGTTACACTTTGTGAGATCCCAGCGTCCATGCGTCGTTCCGTCTCCCTGTTGGCCGCCTGCGCCACAACCCTGCTGCTCGGCGCCTGCGCCAGCACTGCCCCCGCGTCCGCTCCAGCCGGCCTGAAGGTCAGCGTTGCCCCCGTTGCCCACCCTGCCGGTGAAACCCCGCAGTGGTGGTACCGCAGCGGCGCTGCGCAGGCAGCGGCGAACGGCGCGATGTCCGGCAAGGCCAAGAACGTCATCCTGTTCCTGGGCGACGGCATGAGCCTGACCACGGTGGCCGCCTCGCGCATCTACGAAGGCCAGCAGAAGGGCGGCTCCGGTGAAGAAAACCTGCTGTCGTGGGAGCGGTTCCCCGCCACCGCGTTCAGCAAGACCTACAACACCGATTCGCAGACCCCGGATTCGGCCGGCACCATGACCGCCATCACCACCGGCGTGAAGACCCACATGGGTGCGATCGGCGTCAGTGCCGGCAGCCGCACCGACTGTGCCGACAGCCTGTCCAAGGGCCTGCTGACCTGGCTGCAGCTGGCCGACAGCGCCGGCCTGGCCACTGGCGTGGTCTCCACCGCGCGCCTGACCCATGCCACGCCGGCCGCGACCTATGCGCATTCGCCCGAGCGCAACTGGGAAAACGACACCGACCTGACCGAGGCGGCCAAGGCCGCCGGCTGCAAGGACATCGCCCAGCAGCTGCTGTCGACCTCGCGTTACGGCCGCGGCCCGCTGGTCGCCCTGGGCGGTGGTCGTGGTGAGTTCACCACCGTGGAAGAGCGCGACCCCGAGTACGACGACAAGGTCGGCCAGCGCCTGGACGGCCGCAGCCTGGTGCAGGAATGGCAGCAGGCGCACCCGCAGGGCGCCTACGTGTGGAACAGCAAGCAGCTGCAGGCCGCCGCCAACGCACCGGCGATTCTTGGCCTGTTCGAGGCCGACCACATGCGTTACGAATACGAACGCCCGCAGGACCCCGCCGGTGAACCGAGCCTGGCCGAGCTGACCGCTGCGGCGATCAAGAACCTGTCGCGCCATCAGGAAGGCTACGTGCTGATGATCGAAGGCGCGCGCATCGACCACGCCAACCACAGCGGCAATGCCTACCGTGCGCTGACCGAAACCGTGGCCCTGTCCGATGCCGTGCGCGTGGCCAACGAGCTGACCTCGGCCGATGACACCCTGATCATCGTCACCGCCGACCATTCACACACCCTGAACTTCGTCGGCTACCCCGCCCGCGGCAATCCGATCCTGGGCAAGGTGAAGGACAAGGGTGGCGAAGACGGCGCCGGCAAGCTCGACTACGCGCTGGATGGCAACGGCCAGCCGTACACCACCCTGAGCTACGCCAACGGCCCCGGCCATACCGGCACCAGCAACCAGCAACCGGCCGGTCCGAAGCGCTACCCGCACAACCCCAGCAGCTTCGAGCCGGCCAACGGCCGCCCGAACCTGCACGACGTCGATACCGAGCATCCCGACTACATGCAGGAAGCGCTGGTACCGATGAAGTCCGAATCGCATGGTGGCGAGGACGTCGGCATCTGGGCACGTGGCCCGGGCAGCAAGGCGATCCGCGGCACCCTGGAACAGAACGCGATCTACCACATGATCGTGCAGGCCACCCCGGCCCTGCGCGATCGCCTGTGCCAGGCCGGCACCTGCGATGACAAGGGCGTACCGGTGGAACTGCCGGCACCGGCCACCTTCGAACGCAAGGCCGAGGCCAAGTGATGGCGCGGCCGGCACGCCCTGCTCTGGGCAGTCTCCGCCGTGCGCGCTGGCTGGCCCTGCTGGGCGTGCTGGCCAGTACCTGTGCGTCAGCGCAGGGGCCGGCCTGCAAGGTCATGACCGAAGAACACGGATTGTGGATGCTGCCCGGCTGCGAGGTCGTCGATGACAAGCCGCAGATCAGCGCGGAGACCCTGCAGGATCTTCCCTACGACGGCGATGGCCTGGCGCTGGTACAGACCGCCGATGGCTTCCACTACGTCGACCGTCGCGGCCGCAGCCAGGCGGTGATCGCCTGGGACAACGGCGCCGACTCCCTGCAGGAAGGCCTGTTCCGCGGCCGCGTCGGCGATCGCGTGGGTTATTTCAACGCTGCCTTCGAGCAGGTGATTGCGGCCACGTTCGATTTTGCCTGGCCGTTCCAGGACGGCGTGGCCGAGGTCTGCAACGGCTGCCGCCGCGGCACGCCCGATGGCGACGGGCATACGCCGATGGAAGGCGGTGAGTGGTTCCGCATCGATCGTTCCGGTCGTCGAGTGAAGTAAGGGTTTTTCGGCAGGGCTGCGCCCTGCACCTGCCGACGCCAGGCAACGGCAACGGCCAAAGCAACAGCAGGCATTCCGTGGGATGGCGGGGTGGGCCCTGCCTTCGACAGTTTCCTGCGCTCTGTCGGAACGGGATGGCCTTCCCTTGGTGGGTGTCGACCTTGGTCGACACGGGAATGGCCCAGAATTTCATTCGATATCTGACAGATTTCATCCACGCATGGCGTGGATCTACTGGCCACCGGCCAACTGTCGAAGGCGGGGTGGGTCCGGTTGCGGGGGCGTGAGCGCCATGGATGGCGCGACCGAGCTTACATGGACGTACTTGCAGCGTCCCCCGCAACCGGACCCACCCCGCCATCCCACGGAATGCCCGCTGTTGCCTTGGCTGTTGCCCTTGCATCGGCGGGTGCAGGGCGCAGCCCTGCCGACTCACCCACCCACCCTATACTTGCCGCCGTGACCGCCTTCCCCGCCCTCGTTCCGCTTGATGCACCGCTGCTGGTCGGCTACAGCGGCGGCCTGGATTCCACCGTGCTGCTGCACTGGCTGTGGCGATCGGCACAGGCGGCCGGCACGCCGCTGCGTGCCATGCACGTACACCATGGCCTGCAACCGGTTGCCGATGACTGGGTGCAGCACTGCCAGCAGCAATGCGCGGTGCTGGGCATCGAACTGGCCGTGCACCACGTGCAGGTCAGCCGTGATGACGGCCATGGCATCGAAGGGGCCGCCCGGCTGGCACGTCGCGCTGCATTCAGCGCCGAGCTGCAGGCCGGGGAAACCCTGGCGCTGGCCCAGCACCGGGACGACCAGGCCGAGACCTTCCTGCTGCGCGCGTTGCGCGGTTCGGGCATCGATGGGCTGGCGGCGATGACCGCTGACAGCCGCCTTGAGGGCCATCGGCTGTGGCGGCCACTGCTCGATGTGCCGCGCAGCGCGCTGCGGGCTTACGCGACGACACACGGCCTGCAGTGGATCGAAGACCCCAGCAACGGCGAAGACCACGCCGACCGCAATTTCCTGCGCCTGCGGGTGCTGCCACTGCTGCGCCAGCGCTGGCCGCATGCCGCCGCCGCATTGGCCGGCAGCGCCGCGCATTGCGCGCAGACCCGTGCATTGCTCGATGAAGAAGACGCCGAACTGCTCGCTCACCTGGAAGTGGCACCCCGGGTGCTGTCGCTGGAGCTGCTGCGCCAGGTTGCACCGGAGCGTGCTGCGCGGGTGCTGCGTGCGTGGGTGCGCCGCCATGGCGCAGCCCCGTTGCCGGCGCATGTGCTGCGGCAAGTACAGAACGAATTGATGGCGGCAGGTGCCGATCGGCAGTCGCAGGTGCGTTGGCAGCAGCACGCCATCCGCCAGTGGCGCCAGCACGCCTACCTGCTGCCGGCAGCGTTGCCGGCCCTACCGAAGGACTGGCACGCGGCCTGGGACGGCCGTGTACCGCTGCAGCTGCCCGACGGCGGCCAGCTGCGCCTGCTCGGCACGGACCGCTTCGAACACCCGCTGGACCTGCGCGCCCGCCAGGGCGGCGAGCGCATCGTGCTGCCCGGCCGTACGCATTCATCCGCGTTGAAGGATTGCCTGCAGCGCGAGCACCTGGCGCCTTGGCGACGCGCACAGCTGCCCCTGCTGTTCGACCAGGGGCAGCTGCTGGCGGCCGCCGATGTGGTCATTGCCGCACCGCTGCAGGCCTGGCTGCAGGCACGCAATGCGCAGTTGCAGTGGCATCCGGGCGGCTGGTGAATTGACCCTTGCGCGCGCGCCGTCCACACTTGTCGCATGGCCAAGAAGTCCCCCGAAAACGCCTCCCCGGTCGCCCAGTTCGAGCAGTCGCTCGAATCGCTGGAACAGCTGGTGGAGCAGATGGAAACCGGCGAGCTGAGCCTGGAAGCTTCGCTCAGTGCTTACGAACGTGGCGTCGGTCTGTACCGCCAGTGCCAGCAGGCGCTGGAGCAGGCCGAACTGCGCGTGCGCCTGCTCAGCGATCCGGCCCAGCCCGAAACCGCCGAACCCTTCGATCCGCCCAGCCATGACGGCTGAGGCGTTGTTCGCGCGCTGGCGCGACCGTATTGAAAGCCAGCTCGACGCCGCCCTGCCCTCTCCGGCCGAAGCACCGCAACGCCTGCACCAGGCGATGCGCTATTCCGTACTCGGTGGCGGCAAGCGCATGCGCCCCTTGCTGGTCTATGCCGCCGGCCAGGTGTTCGGCGCCCAGCTGGACAAGCTTGATGCCGCAGCGATGGCGGTGGAGCTGATCCACGCCTACTCGCTGGTGCACGACGACCTGCCGGCGATGGACGACGATGCCCTGCGCCGTGGCAAGCCGACCACCCACATCGCCTTCGACGAAGCCACCGCGATCCTCGCCGGCGACGCCCTGCAGACCCGTGCGTTCGGCCTGCTCGCCGATGCACCGCTGCCGGCGGCATTGCGCGTGGCGTGCCTGCAGACCCTGGCCCATGCCTCCGGCGCGGCCGGCATGTGCGGCGGCCAGGCGCTGGACATCGATGCCACCGGCCAGCAGCAGTCGCTGGCAGCCCTTACACGCATGCATGCGCTGAAGACCGGTGCGCTGATCCGCGCTGCGGTGCGCATGGGCGCGTTGTGCGGTGATGCGCCCGAACCCGTGCTGGCCCAGCTCGACGGTTTCGCCGATGCGCTCGGCCTGGCCTTCCAGGTCCGCGATGACATCCTCGATGTCGAAGCCAGTTCCGAGCAGCTCGGCAAGACCGCCGGCAAGGACCAGGCCCAGGACAAGAGCACCTTCCCTGCCCTGCTCGGCATGGACGGTGCCAAGGCGCAGCTGCGCGAACTGTCCGCGCGCATGCAGCAGGCGCTGGCGGGCTATCACGAAGAAGCCGATGCGCTGCGCGCGCTGGCCACGCTGGCCGTGGAACGCGATCACTGATTGCAGGCATGGATCTGCCGCGCTGCGCGTTCGCCGGGCATGGCCCGGCGCTACCCTACGCGCCATACACGGAAACGCCCGGCATTGCCGGGCGCTTCTTTTTACGTCGTTGATCGTTGCCGCTTACTTGATCAGGCGCAGCGCGAACGGGTAACGGTAAGCTTCACCATTGTTCGCCTTCACCGCAGCGATGATGCTGAAGACCAGGCTGAGCAGGCCGACGATCGGCGCCAGGAACGCACCGATGACCACGAAGGTCAGGATGATGCAGGCGAACATCGCGATGGCGACGGTGATCTGGAAGTTCAGCGCCTCCCTCGACTGATCGGTGACGAAGGCCTTGCTGGCGTCATCCTTGTTGATCAGCCAGATGACCAGGGCGCCGATGAAACCGGTGAAGATGCCCAGCAGGTGCGCTGCCAGGGCCATGGTGCGCTGGTCAGCGGGTACGCTGGTCGCCGCCGGGACGTTCTCGAATTCGCTCACGACAAAACTCCTTTTTTATTGGGTGGTCTTGACCGACCGGCGGCAAGCCGGTCGCGTCAGGCGGGCCTAGCTTACGCCATCAATGGCATCAATCATTGCCGGCGATCGTCATCCGTCCCACCAGGATCGAGCCGGTGCGGATATGCGAGCGCGGATCGACGTCGCTGCCGACCGCCTCGATGGCCATGAACATGTCCCGCAGGTTGCCGGCGATGGTGATGCCATCCACCGGATACTGGATCTGGCCATTCTCCACGCGGAAGCCGCCGGCGCCGCGCGAGTAGTCGCCGGTCACCCCGTTCACCCCCTGCCCCATCAGTTCGGTCACCAGCAGGCCGCTGCCCATCTGCGCGGCAATGTCCTGCAGCGAACCGGCATTGGCGGCCAGCTGCAGGTTGTGCACGCCGCCGGCATTGGCGGTGGTCCGCAGGCCCAGCTTGCGCGCCGAATAGCTGCCCAGCACGTAACGCTGCAGCACGCCGTCACGCACCAGGGCCGAGGCACGCGTGGCCACGCCGTCGCCGTCGAAGGCGGCCGAGCGCAGGCCACGGCGCAGGTGCGGCAGCTCCTCAATCTGCATCCAGTCGGGGAACAGCTGCTGGTCGACGCTGTCCAGCAGGAAGCTCGCCTGGCGGTACAGTGCGCCGCCGGAGACCGCCGACAGCAGGTGGCCCACCAGGCTGCGCGCCACTTCCGGCGCGTACAGCACCGGCATGCTGCCGGTCGGCAGCGAACGCGGCTGCAGGCGGGCGATCGTGCGCTCTGCGGCGCGGCGACCGACGCTGGCCGGATCTTCCAGGTCCTCGCGGGCCAGTGCGCCGGTGTACCAGCCGTCGCGCTGCATGCCATCGCCGGTGCCGGCGATCAGCGCACAGCCGATCGAATGATGGGTTCCGCGCTCGCGGCCGATGAACCCATGCGAATTGGCGTAGACCGACACGCTCTGCATGCTCGACACCGAGGCGCCATCGGAATTGCGGATCTGCGCATCGGCTTGGCGGCCCGCGGCCTCGCAGGCCAGCGCCAGGTCCACCGCGTCGTCGGCCTGCAGCTCCCAGGGGTGCCAGCCATCCAGTTCGGGGAAGTCGCGGGCCATCAGGTCGGCCTCGGCCAGGCCGGCTGCCGGATCGTCCTCGGTATGGCGAGCGATCGCGCAGGCCTGCTCGACGGTGGCCAGCAGGCTGGCCTCGTGCAGGTCGGCGGTACTGGCACTGCCCTTGCGCTGGCCGAAGTAGACGGTCACGGCAATGCCGCGGTCACGGGTTGACTGCACGGTCTCGACCTCGCCGAGACGGATATTGACCTCCAGCCCACGGTCTTCGCTGCAGCTGACCTCGGCTTGGCTGGCACCCAGAGCGCGGGCACGCTGCAGCAGCTGCTGGGAGATGTCGGCCAGCCGTTCCAGCCGGGCCGGGCTGTCGTCGCCGACGGCGACTTCAGGGGCGATCACGTTCAATGCTTTATCCTGTGCGGGTTGGGCCCGGCATCACGCCGGGCGACTTTTTTTGAAATCAGGTATGGACGATGCGCGGACGCGACGAAGAAACCGGTGAATTCCACGACAAGAGCCGCAGCCAGAACCGGCGCGATGCGCTCGATGTCCTGGCCCTGGGCGAGAAGCTGGTGTCGCTGACCCCGGCCCAGCTGGCGCGCCTGCCGATCCCGGAGGACCTGCTGCCGCACATCGCCGAGTGCAAGCGCATCACCGCCCATATCGCGCACAAGCGGCAGCTGGCGTTCCTGGCCAAGCACATGCGCCGCGAGGACGATGCCGCGCTGGACGCGATCCGCGATGCGCTGGATGCCAACAGCGAAACCGGGCGCCGCGAAGTGGCGATGATGCACCGTGTCGAAGACTGGCGCGAACGCCTCATGAATGAAGGCGACAAAGCGCTGGCCGCGCTGCTGGATGACCATCCGCAGGCCGACCGCCAGCAGCTGCGCACGCTGGTACGCAATGCCCAGGCCGAAAAGGCCAAGAACAAGCCGCCACGCGCCTACCGCGAGATCTTCCAGGTGCTGCGCACGCTGATGCTGCCGGCCGCGCTGGGCCTGAAGGCGTCCGCTGAGGACGTCGACGCAGACGAACCGGTCGACGACGCCGACGAGGACTGAGTCCCCGTCGGGCAGGGCGGTGGCTGTGGCCATCGCCGTGCTCAGGCCTGGGTACCGCCGACGGTGATGCCCTCGATCAGCAGCGACGGCTGGCCGACACCGACCGGCACACTCTGCCCGTCCTTGCCACAGATGCCCACGCCCTCGTCCAAGGCCAGGTCGTTGCCGACCATGCGCACCTTCTGCATGGTTTCCGGGCCATTGCCGATCAGGGTCGCGCCCTTCACCGGCGCGGTGATCCGGCCGTCCTCGATCAGGTAGGCCTCGGTGGCCGAGAACACGTACTTGCCGCTGGTGATGTCGACCTGGCCGCCGCCGAAATTGACCGCGTATAGGCCCTTCTTCACCGAACGGATCATTTCCTGCGGGTCATGCTGGCCGGCGCGCATGTAGGTGTTGGTCATGCGCGGCATGGTCATGTGCGCGAACGACTCGCGACGGCCGTTGCCGGTCGGCGCCACGCCCATCAGCCGCGCGTTGAGGCTGTCCTGCATGTAGCCGACCAGGATGCCGTCCTCGATCAGCGTGGTGCACTGGGTCGGGTGGCCTTCATCATCGATGTTGAGTGAACCACGGCGCCCGTCCAGGGTGCCGTCGTCGACGATGGTCACCCCCGGGGCGGCCACGCGCTCGCCGATCCTGCCGGCGTAGACACTGGTGCCCTTGCGGTTGAAGTCACCTTCCAGGCCATGGCCGACCGCCTCGTGCAGCAGCACGCCCGGCCAGCCCGGGCCCAGCACCACCGGCATCACCCCAGCCGGCGCCGGTACCGCTTCCAGGTTCACCAGGGCCTGCCGCAGCGCCTCGCGCGCAAAGGCTTCCGGGCGGCCATCGGCAAACAGCGCTTCATAGCCGTAGCGACCGCCGCCGCCGGCATAACCCGACTCACGGCGGCCGTTCTGCTCGACGATCACCTGCACGTTCAACCGCACCAGCGGGCGTACGTCGGCGCCCAGCACACCATCGGTGCGGGCAACCAGCACGGTATCGACGCCACCGGACAGGCTGACCATCACCTGCTTCACGCGCGGGTCGGCCGCGCGCAGGTAGCCATCCAGGCGCTTGAGCACCTCGACCTTGGCTTCGTTGCCGATGCCGTCGATCGGATCCAGCGCCGGATACAGCACGCGCGCATCGCCGCGCAGCAGCGAGCGCCCGGTCTGTGCGCCGCCTTCGCGCGAAATCGCACGTGCCGACTGCGCTGCGGTCAGCAATGCACCGGCATGGATGTCATCGGAATAGGCAAAGCCGGTCTTCTCGCCGGCAATCGCGCGCACGCCCACGCCCTGCTCGATGGAATGGGCGCCGTCCTTGACGATGCCGTTCTCCACGCTCCAGCTTTCGCGCCGGGCGTGCTGGAAATACAGGTCGCCGAAGTCGACACCGGGGCCGAGCAGTTGGCCGAAGGTGCGCTCCAGGCCAGCGGTATCCAGGCCACCGGGGCGCAACAGGCGATCTTGGGCAAGCGTCAGGGCGTTGTCAGTCATGGTCTCGATCTGGGGGTGTGAAGGCGGCCAGGCAAGGCCGCCCTGGGGAAACGAGGGCCGCGCTCAGCGCGGTGGCGGAGGTTCGGTGACCGTCGGCGGCACGGCCGGCAACGGCGGCAGGCGCGGCGGCGGTGCGGGCACTGGCGCACGTTCGCGGCTGCGCTCGATCACCTCCACCTTGGGCTCCTTCCAGGGGCCGGTCACCTTGTAGGTGCGGGCACCGATCTCGCCCAATGGCTTGGACAATACCGCATTGGTGGCTGCACCCAGCGCTGCGCCCACCGGGCCGCCGGCCACCGCGCCGACCACGGTCAGCAGGTTGCCGGCGCGCGGGTTGACGTCGATGGTCTGGTCGAACTGCTGTTTCCGCAGGTCGGCCTGGCCACGGATGGTGATGTTCGCTGCCGGCCCTTCGATCAACACCTTGTCGGTACGGGCCATGCCCTCGCCGAACTGCACGCTGCCCTCGACCTGGTTGAACGCGAAGCCCTTGGAGAAGAAGTCGCGGAAGTCGAACATCAGCCGCCGCGGCAGCTGGGTGACGCTGAGCAGGCCCAGCACGCGGCCGGCCCCCGGCTCCAGCTCCAGCAGCTGGCCATTGCGGGCATTCACATCGAGCTGGCCCTGCAGGTTGCCCAGCTGGAAGTCCGACGGACCGCCGGGCCACGAGGCCTGCAGCTGGGCGTGGCCGGAACCACCGCGCAGCTGGCCGCCGTAGTCGAGGTTCTGCAACAACCCGCCCAGGTCTTCACTGCGCACCTGCGCATCAAGTGCGGTTCGCGAACCGCCCCCCTTGCCAAGCCAACGGCCACGGATGTCGATCTCCTGGCTGGGGGCGCGGAACTGCAGTTGTTCCACGCTCAGGCCGTTGGCGATCGGCCGCGTACGCAGCACGGCCTGGCCCAGCACGACCTTGCCGAACTTCAGGTCGGCGATGTCCAGTGCGAACGGCGGCAGCTTGGCCGGGTCCATGTCGTCGGCACCGGCCTGCACCCGCGCCGGTGCCGCCGTGACTCCGGGAAGGGTCGGCAGCGATTGCCAGTACACGCGCTCGAGCTGGCCGCTGATGGTGCCGCCATCGGCGTTGGGTACAGTCAACTTGCCGGCCAGCGAGGGGCCATCCAGGCGCACGTCCAGCGCCTGCGGGCCGGGGTGCAGCTGCAGGCGGGTCTGCTCGAACACGCCGCCGATCAGCATCAGCTGGCCGACCTGCACGTCCACCGCGCGCAGCGGCATCGGGTCGCCATCGCCACCGGCGCCACGGGCCAGGCCGATCCATTCCAGCGCATCCAGGGTCGGGCTGCGGCCATTGATGGTCAGCCCGCTGGGCGGTGGTTCGCGGTCAACGTGGTCGCTGCCCAGGGTGACCTGCACGCCGGTCTGGTTGTTGTGGCTGCGCGCGGCCAGCGCCAGGCGCTGGCCGAACGCCACGTCGATTCGGCCGGCGCCCATCGGCAGCTGTGCGGCCACGGTGGTCGGCAGCGATTCGTTGGCCGGCTTCTGCAGCGGTGCCGGCAGGTCCAGGCGGGTGCCCAGCAGATCCGAGCGCAGGCGCAGCTCGCTGGGCGGCGCTGGTGTACCCGGCGCGACCTTCGGCAGGTTCACCGCGATGGTCCACGGCGAGGTGCCGTTGATGTAGGGCTTCAGCCAGGCCATTTCCGGTGCGCGGTCGATCAGCACGCCCGCATCGAGCGTGGCGGCCAGTTCCGATTCGAAGGCCAGCTTGGGGTCACGCACGAAACCACCGGCGCGCAGGCTCAGCCGGCCGTCCTGGCCGAGGTGGCGCACGGCCAGTTCCTCGGCGGCGAAGCCGGCGTTGCTGTAGCGGGCCTGCCCGCGCATGTTGTCGAATTCCAGCTGGAAGCGCTTGTCGACCAGCTTCAGCCCGGCCAGGTCCACCGTGCCCTGCAGGTGGCCACCGCCCTGGTCATGATGCAGGGGCTGCAACAGGTCGAAATGCACGTTGGTCGGCCCGCTTGCCGCCAGGTTGTCCAGGGTGTCGCCGTATTCCTTGTGCAGCGGGCTCTGCCGCAGCATCGCCAGCAGCTTGCCGGCGTCGCCCTGGCTGTCGGCGCGCACGTACAGTGGCTGCTGGCCGAAATCCTGGATGCCGGCTTCGAACGTCTGTACCGCCACGCCGGCCAGATCGCCGCTTCCCTGCATGTGGAAGCCCGGGCCGATGAAGGCGACATCGGCATCGACCTGGCCCATCAACGGCCAATCGTGCTGGAAGCGGATGTCACCGTTGCTGATGTGGCCGGTGGCCTCGAAGCGGCCATCGTTGTTGTCGAACGGCCAGTCGTCCAGGTCACCACTGACCAGGCCGATGCCGTTGCGCACCTGGCCGCCGGCCAAGGCCATGTCCAGCCAGTCGGTGGCGCCCTTGCTCATCCTGGAATGGATCCAGAAACGCTTGGCCGCGGTCATCGGTACGTCGTCCAGCTTGGCCGCCAGCTGCATCCACGGTCGGGTGCCATCGCCCTGGAACCAGAGACCACCGCGCACGTCGGCAGCGTAGTCGGTGCCTTCCACACGCATTGCCGGGGTGCCGATGCGCCAGCCACCGGCCTCGTCGCGCCAACCGACGATCTGCCCGGCCAGGTGCAGGTCGTGACGCACGCCGAAACCGGTCGGCCAATCGAACTGCAGCTGGCGCTGGGGCTGCAGCTGCAGGCTGAAGCCGTCGGCATCGCCCTCGAAGCGGCCGCCCAGGCCGCGCAGGCCCGGCGAGTTGCCAACACTGGCAAAGCCCAGCGACTGCAGCTCGCCCTGCACCCACAACGGGCCATCCTGCTGGCCGCGCAACTGCAGCTGCGCCACGTCCAGCTGCGGCTTGGCCAGGTACAGCCAATGCCGCAGGCCCGCGTCCAGGCGGTCGCTGAGCGCCAGCGCGCGCAACGCGGTACCCGCCTGCGCTGCTGCGGCCTGCACCTGCATCTGCTTGCCCACCCGCAGTTGCAGCCCGTCCAGCTGCTGCTGGCTGCCATCGGCCTGCAGGCGCAGGCGCGGCACCTGCAGCGCCCAGCCTTCTGCCGTCCGCTGCCAACGCAGGCGCGCCTGCAGCCGTTGCAATTGAATCTGCGGGCGCGCCACGCCAGGCATCGGCGCGCCTTCGACACGCAGATCACGCAGGTCCGAATCGGTGATCAGCGCCACCGGGGCGAAATCACGCAGCGTCAACCACAGGTTGAGCTCGCCCTTACCCTCGCGCAGGCGCATGCCGCCGGCCGCCAGCAACGGCGCCCAAGCACGGAAATCGATCGGATCGGCGCCTACCCAAGCCTGGCCGTTGCCGCGCTGGCGATCCAGGTCCAGCACCGCCGTCAGCGGCAAGGCGTCGGTCTGTGCCCAGGCACGCACGCCCACCCGCAGGCGGTCGCCATCCACGCGCAGGCGCAGGTCGATACGTGGCAGGGTGGCATCGAGCCCCAGCGCTGGCGCATGCACGCCGAGGCGGCCACCAATCACCTGCAGTTCGCCCAGCCGGCGCAACGCATCCAGCGGATCGCCGCCAGCGCGGGACTGCGGCAGGCCGCGCACCGACCAGCGGCCATCGGCGGCCTGCTGCAGGTCCAGCGCCAGGCCGCGCAGGCGCAGTTCGGTCAGCGAGCGGCCCGGCAACAGGCCGCTGTACATCGACACAAGCACCTCGGCATCGCCGATGGCCAGGCCCTGGCCCGCGCCGATGCGCAGGCTCTTCAACTGCAGCAGTGGACCACGTCGGGTCCAGGCGGTGTCCAGGCGTTCGAAGCGCACCGGTTGCCCGGCGCGCGTGCTCAGCCAGGCTGCGATCCGGTCCGGATGGCGCTCAGCCAGCGGCAACAGCTGGCTGAGGGTACCGACCAGCAGGGCAAGCCCGACCAGGCCGACCGCGCATGCGGCGATGAAATGACGGCGGATCCTTCGCAGTCGCAGGCGCGGCGGCGCGCTCATCGGCCACCGAAAGCAGACAGTCGGCCTGGATCAGAGCAGAACAACATCGAACTGCTCCTGCAGGTACTGCTCGTCCGCCTGGAAGCGGATGCTCTTGCCGAGGAACTCCTCCAGCTCGGCCACGGCCGTGGATTCTTCATCGGTGATCCGCGCCACCACCTTGCTGGACGCGATAACCAGCAGGCGCGCGGCATCGAACTGGCGCACCGCGCGGGTGATCTCGCGGAAGATCTCGTAGGTCACCGTTTCGGTGGTCTTGATGGTGCCGCGGCCACTGCACTGCGGGCAGGTTTCCGACAGCTGGCGCTCCAGGCTTTCCACCGTGCGCTTGCGCGTCATCTCCACCAGGCCCAGCGGCGAGAAGTCGTACACCGTGGTCTTGGCATGGTCGCGGGCCAGCGCCTTTTCCAGCGTGCGCAGTACCTGGCGGCGATGCTCGGCGTCATCCATGTCGATGAAGTCGATGATGATGATGCCGCCCAGGTTGCGCAGGCGCAGCTGCCTGGCCACCGCCTGCGCGGCCTCCAGGTTGGTGCGGAACACCGTCTCTTCCAGGTTGCGCTGGCCGAGGAACGAGCCGGTGTTGACGTCGATGGTGGTCATCGCCTCGGTCTGGTCGATCACCAGGTAGCCACCGGATTTCAGCGGTACCTGCTTGTCCAGCGCACGGCCGATCTCGTCCTCGACCCCGAACATGTCGAAGATCGGACGATCGCCGCTGTAAAGCTCGATCTTCTCTGCCAGCACCGGCATGTACTTGGCCACGAACGCCTGCAGCTGGGCGAAGGTCTCCTTCGAGTCCACCTTCACCTTGTCCACGTCCTTGCGGATCAGGTCGCGCACCGAACGCAGCGGCAGGCTCAGGTCTTCATAGATGTTGCTGCACGACGCCGCCTCGCGGCCGCGGCGCTCGACCACGTTCCACACCCGTGACAGGTAGGCGATGTCTTCGGCAATGGCCTCGGCCGGCTGGCCCTCGGCATTGGTGCGCACGATGTAGCCGTAGCCACCGTGCTGGGCCGACAGCTCGGTCACCAGCGCCTTCAGCCGCGCGCGCTCACCTTCGTCCTCGATGCGCGCCGACACGCCCACCACCTTCGACTGCGGCAGCAGCACCATGTAGCGCGAGGGAATGCTGATCTGGGTGGTCAGGCGTGCGCCCTTGGTCCCGATCGGATCCTTCACCACCTGCACCACGATGTCCTGGCCGTCGCGCAGCAGCTCCACGATCGGCACGCTGGATGGCGGCGGCAGGGTCGTGTTCTCGGTATCGGCGCTGGCCACCGGCGCCGGCCGCACCACGTCGTTGGCGTGCAGGAACGCGGCGCGCTCCAGGCCCACTTCGACGAATGCCGCCTGCATGCCCGGCATGACCCGTTGCACCTTGCCCTTGTAGATGTTGCCGACCACACCCCGGCGCCAACCGCGCTCGATGTGCAGCTCCTGCAGCATGCCGTTCTCGATCACCGCGACCCGGGTTTCGCGCGGGGTCACATTGACCAGGATTTCCTCAGACATCGGCAGCCTCCCTGGCGGCATCAGCAGTTGGGGCCAGCACGCCGCAGCGGGCCAGCAGACGATCGGTATGCAGCAACGGCAGCCCCATGACACCGGAGTAGCTGCCGGAAAGGTGTTCGATCCAGCGCTCGGCACCGCCCTGGATGGCATAGGCACCCGCCTTGTCCAGCGGCTCGCCGGTGGCGACGTAGGCAGCGATGTCGGCGGACTCGATGGCGGCGAAGGTGACCTCGGAAACAACCAGTTCGCTGTCCAGCCCGCGCGCATCCACCACCACCACGGCGGTCATCACCTGATGGGTGCGCCCGGCCAGCCGTGCCAGCATCGCCCGCGCGTCGGCCGCGTCGGCCGGCTTGCCGAATACTTCGCCATCGAGCACCACTTCGGTATCCGAGCCCAGCACCCGCGCCTGCGGGTCATCGGCCAGCACCCGCGCCAGGCCGGCGCGCGCCTTGTCGGCGGCAACCCGGCAGACATAGTCCTGGGCACTTTCAGAGGCCGCGCGCTGCTCGGCGACCTCCAGGTCCAATGCCTGGAAAGGGTGTCCGAGTCGGGCCAGCAGCTGGTTGCGTCGGGGGGAGCGGGAAGCAAGATAGAGCATCGACACAGCATAACCTGACGCCGGTACCTGAATCGTCGGACAATCCTCCCTGGGCGCCTGCAACCCCGAACGGACTCACAACGCGTTCATCGCTACGACACCACCCTCACTGCCACAACAAGGAGATCCCATGCGCCGCACCGCCACCCCGCTGCTGCTTGCCCTGTCCCTCGCTCTTGGAGCTTCGATGACCGCCCATGCCGCCCCGTCGTCGCCGTCGATCGCCGCCGCGGCCGAAGGCACCCTGCTGAACATCTCGGCCAACGCCGAAGCCACCCGGGTGCCGGATGTGGCCACGCTGTCGGCCGGTGTGGTCACCCAGGCCACCGACGGCAACAGCGCCATGCGCCAGAACGCCCAGCAGATGGACAAGGTACTGGCTGCGATCAAGGCCGCCGGCATCGCCGAGCGCGACGTGCAGACCAGCGGCGTCAGCCTCAACCCGCAGTACCGCTATGCCGACAACGAAGCCCCGAAGATCACCGGCTACCAGGCCAGCAACACCGTCAGCCTGAAGGTCCGCGACATCGCCAAGCTCGGCAAGGTGCTGGACGCGCTGGCCGCGCAGGGTGCCAACCAGATCAACGGCCCGCAGTTCGAGATCGACCAGCCCGAGCCGGTCTATGACGAAGCGCGCCTGGCGGCACTGAAGAAGGCCCAGGCCCGTGCGCAGACCTATGCGAAGTCGCTTGGCCTGCAGGTGCGCCGCATTGTCAGCATTTCCGAGAACGCCGGTGGCGGTTTCCGCCCGATGCCGATGATGCGTGCGCAGGCCGCCGGCATGGCAATGGACAAGGCCACCCCGGTCGCCCCGGGTGAGTCGACCGTCTCGGTGAACCTGGACGTGGTGTTCGAACTGGGCCGCTGAGGCGCCTTGCGTTCAACCGACGGCGCCCTGCGGGGCGCCGTTTTCGTTTCCACCGCCGCCGTGCCGGCAGCGTTACATGAAGGGCAGCCCAACGCTGCCGCCCCTGCCTCTAGGCAGTGGTGGAGGCGGCGCGCTAATGATTGACTGCCAGCCGCGTGCGGCAACCCCGATGGCGGCCCTGGTGCGTTGAGGACTTCGACACTGGCATGGAGGTGGACCATGGTTCGTACGTATCCCGTAGTACCCCTGCACTTCGATCCCGCCCGCGTTGCCGCCTGGAGTGCGGCCATCGCCCTGCATCTGCTCGCGTTCCTGTTGTTGCTGATCCCGGCGACCTACCAGGCCATCACCGCGCTGCCGCGCGATCAGACCACGGTACGGTTCATTCCCAGGGAAGAGCCCAAGCCGATCGAGCCGCTGCCGGTACCGACCAAGCCTGAAAAGGTGGAGGTGGTGCACAAGCGGCAGGCCACGCCGGTGCCTGCAACGCTGCCGACGCCCACCGCGACCGTCGAGGAGGCCCAGGGCATCATCCTGCCGGCGGCCGAGCCGACCGCAGTGCAGGCTGCGCCGACCATTGCCCCGTCCACGCCGCTGGCCGGCGCCCAGCTGCAGTACCGCAGCAACCCGCCGCCCAGCTATCCGATCCAGGCCCTGCGCAATCACGAGCAGGGCACGGTGCTGCTGCGGGTGGAAGTGGACCCCAGTGGCCAGCCGGTGAACGTCAGCATCGAACGCAGCAGCGGCTCGCGCAGCCTGGACCAGGCCGCCCGCCAGCAGGTGCTGCGCCACTGGCGTTTCGTGCCGGCCGAGCGTGATGGCATGGCCGTTCCCGCCATCGGCATGGTGCCCGTGCAGTTCTCCCTGCCCGACTGAGCCACGGACCGGCCCGGCAGCACGCCGGGCCGGTCACAACGGTGAATGGGCCCGAACAGGGCCAAGCTGCCCGGTTATTTGAACTTCGTTGGAAAACCGTTACGAATTTAGTAAAACTTCACACCTTCGTCACCTGCCGGAAACCTAGATTGACGCGTCCCGGGACACACCGGAGACAGCCCTCAATGCTCGAGTTTTCCAGTCAGGAGAGAAGCTGTGAAACACCCGATCCAACGGCCCGCCAGCCGCCGCCGCAACCACCTGGCAACGTCCATCACCCATATCCTCACCGGCGGTGCCCTGCTGCTCGCCGGGGCCGTGGCTTCCTCTTCTGCTTTCGCGCAGGAACAGGCCACCAACCTTGACCGGATCACCGTCACCGGTTCGAACATCCCGCGCACCAACACCGAGACACCGTCGCCGGTGCAGGTGGTGACCCGCCAGGAAATCGATCGCACCGGCAAGACCTCGCTGGCCGAGTACCTGCAGACCATCACCGCTGATGGTGCCGGCTCCATTCCCAAGACCTTCGGCAACGGCTTCGCCGGTGGCGGCGCCGGCATTTCGCTGCGCGGCCTGGGTGCCGGCTCCACGCTGGTGCTGTTGAACGGCCGCCGCATGGCCACCTATGGCCTGGCCGATGACGGCCAGAAGGTGTTCACCGACCTCAGCACCATCCCGCTCGACGCTGTCGAACGCGTTGAAGTGCTGAAGGACGGCGCCTCGGCGATCTACGGCTCCGACGCCATCGCCGGCGTGGTCAACATCATCCTGCGCAGCGACTTCCAGGGCGTGATCCTGCGCGGTTCCTACGGCCTGTCCGGCGACAGCGACGGCGACGCCAGGAAGGCGACCCTGACCGCGGGTACCGGCGACCTGGCCAGCGACGGCTGGAATGCATTCTTCAGCCTGGACGTCGGCAAGACCGACGCCATCAAGATCAGCGACCGCAAGAACCGCAAGTGGATCGGCACGGGCGACACCCGCCAGTGGGGCTATGACAAGACCGCGCAGTTCCTGGGCGGCGCGTACACCCGTGGCGGCACCTCGGGCGGTTCCGGTCCGAACGGCTCCTACCTGGACGCGACCGGTCATCTGGTCCCGCTGCCGGGCTGCGCGGGCTTGACCACCATCGGTGGCCAGACCCCTGCCAGCATCGCCACCGACGGCTGCCTGTTCGATCCGGCGCAGCAGTACCGCGACCTGATTCCGGAAGAGAAATACGTCAACGTGTTCGGTCGCGCCAGCTTCGCCTTCGGTGAAGGCGGCGAGGTCTACACCGAGATCGGCTACTCGAAGAAGCAGACGATCTTCAGCAATACCCCGTCCGGCGTATCCGGCGGCTGGGGCTATCCCGGCGGTCCGGTCAACGCCAACAGCGGCTCGGGCGCCACTACGCTCGGTGCCACCCACCCGGACAACCCGACCGGTGCGCCGGTGCGCCTGCGCTACTCGGCCTGGGACGTCGGCCCGCGCGTTACCGACAACACCAACGAGTTCAACCGCTTCCTGGTTGGCGTGAAGGGCAACTGGGGTGACTGGAGCTACGACACCGCCTACCTGCACTCGGGCACCGACCTGACCAACAAGCGCACCGGCTTCCTGAACTACGACAACGTGCGTTGTGCATTGGCCAACCCGAACTGCGCCGGTGGCGTGTGGCGCATCGGCGACAACGCCGGCCAGAACTCGCAGGCACTGTACGACTTCATCTCGCCGATGATCAGTGCACGCGCCAAGTCCAGCCTGGACATGTTCGACTTCACCATGTCGCGCAGCCTGATGGACCTGAAGGGTGGCCCGCTGGGCCTGGCGTTCGGCACCGAATGGCGCAAGACCAGCAACAGCCTGACCCCGCAGACCTTCACCGACACCGGCGACATCATCGGCCTGGGCTATTCGGCCTACGACGGCACCCAGAACGTGTACGCAGGCTACGTCGAACTGTCCGCACCGGTGCTGGAGCAGTTGGAGCTGTCGGCCGCCATGCGTTACGACAAGTACGAGAGCGGTGAAGGCAAGGCCACGCCGAAGCTGGGCGTGAAGTGGACCCCGGCCGACTGGATCGCCCTGCGCGCCAGCTACGCCGAAGGCTTCCGCGCGCCGAACCCGGCCGAGAACGGTGACGGTGGCTTGGCGGCCTTCTCCACCGCGGTCGACCCGATTCGTTGCCAGATCAGCGGCAACAACGCAGCGGAGTGCGGCGCAAACTCGGTGGCGATCATCACCAAGCCGAACAAGCTGCTGAAGCCGGAAGAGTCCAAGAGCTACTCGGTCGGCATCGTGCTGCAGCCGACCTCGTCCACCTCGATGACCGTCGATGCCTGGCAGATCAAGCGCACCAACGAAATCGTGCAGGGCAGCACTTCGGCGGCGATCCTCGCCGGCAACGTCCTGCGTGACAGCAACGATCTCAATGGCGTGGCCAACAGCGGCACCATCCTGGCAGTCAACACCGCCTACGTGAATGCCAGCTCGTCGCGCGTGCGCGGTATCGATACCGATATCCGCCAGACCTTCGATATCGGCCCGGGCCAGCTGGAGCTGGACCTGCAGTGGAGCCACATCCTGAAGTTCGAGCGTACCGAAGGTGGCGACACGGTTGACTACGTGGGTACCCACGGCAACTGCGATGTCACCAACTGCATCGGCACGCCGAAGGACAAGGTGAACTTCGGCACCACCTGGAAGCAGGGGCCGTGGAGCGTCAGCGCCGTTGCCAACTACATCAGCAAGATGGAGAACAAGGACAAGCGTGGCGGCGACTACCTGGCCTTCTACGCCGATGGCGAGCCGGTGAAGAAGATTTCTTCGTTCACCACGATGGACCTGTCCGGTCGCTGGAGCATCAACGATTCGTTCGAACTCAACGCCTCGGTGGCGAACGTGTTCGACCGCATCGCCCCGCTCGATCCGACCACCTACGGCGGCGTGAACTACAACCCGATGCACTTCTCCGGTGCGCTGGGCCGTTATTACACCGTCGGCTTCAAGTACACCTTCAAGTAATACCGCTGCCGCTTCACCTGCAAAGGCCCGGGCTCACGCCCGGGCCTTTGCTTTTTTCCACACGCGACAGCGTCCATCATGGGCATCCCGACACCTGCGCCGCACGTGATGCCCTCATCCAACCAACGCCTCGGCCTGGCCGCACTGACCGCACTGGTGGTCGGTTCGATGGTCGGCGCCGGCATCTTCTCGCTGCCGCAGAACGTGGCGCGCAGCGCCGGCCCGGCCGCCGCGCTGATCGGCTGGGCGGTAAGCGGTGCCGGCATGCTGATGCTTGCCTTCGTGTTCCAGGCCCTGGCCAATCGTCGCCCCGACCTGGACACCGGCATCTATGCGTATGCGCGCGAAGGTTTCGGCAACTACATCGGTTTCTCCGCCGCCTGGGGCTACTGGGTCGCTTCGGTGCTCGGCAACGCCAGTTTCTTCGTACTGATCTTCAGCGGTCTCGGCCACTTCGCACCGGTGTTCGGCGAAGGCAATACACCGGCCGCCATCGCCGCATCGTCGCTGTTGCTGTGGACCGTGCACTTGCTGGTACTGCGTGGCCTGCGCACCGCGGCGATCATCAATGGCCTGGTCACCGTGGCCAAGCTGGTGCCGATTGCGCTGTTCCTGATCCTGGCAGCCGGCGCATTCCGCATGGACGTGTTCCGCGCCGACTTCTTTGGCGCCCCCGCGCTGGGCGACATGGGCCAGCAGCTGCGCGGCATGATGCTGGTCACCGTGTGGGTGTTCATCGGCATTGAAGGTGCCAGCATCTATTCGCGGCGCGCGGCACGACGCGCCGATGTCGGCCGCGCCACGGTGATCGGCTTCCTCGGCGTGTGGCTGCTGCTGGTGCTGGTCAGCCTGCTGTCGATGGGCGTGTTGTCGCAGGTCGAACTGGCCGGTCTGCCCAATCCCTCGATGGCCTATGTGCTGCGCGCGATCGTTGGCGAATGGGGCGCGACGGTGATCATCATCGGCTCGATCATCTCGGTGCTGGGCGCGCTGCTGGCGTGGGTGCTGCTGTGCGCCGAAGTGCTGTTTGCCGCCGCTGGCGATGGCACGATGCCGGCCTTCCTCGGCCGCGAGAACGCGCGTGGCGTGCCCGCCAATGCGCTGTGGTTGAGCAATGGCCTCATCCAGTTGTTCCTGCTGCTGGTGCTGTTCAACTCGGGCAGCTACACCAGCCTGGTGCTGCTGGCGGCGTCGATGAGCCTGGTGCCGTACTTCCTGTCCAGCGCATTCGGCGTGAAGCTGGCCTGGCGGGGCGAGGCATACGCCAGCGCGGCCGGTGCCCGCTGGCGCGACTTCATCGTCGCGCTGCTGGCCAGCGCCTATGCGTTGTGGCTGGTGTATGCCGGTGGCCTGGACAACCTGCTGCTGTCGGTACTGCTGTATGTGCCAGGCGTAGTGCTGTACGCATTGACCCGGCGCCAGCGTGGCGAGCGGGTTTTCACACAGTGGGAAGGGGTGTTGTTCGGTGCGATCCTGGTGGTGGCGATCGCGACGCTGGTGGCGTTCGCCCGTGACGCGCTGACCTTGTAAGGCCGAGCCACGCCCGACGCTAGTGCTTCGTCAGCATGCCGATGTCATGCATCCAGCGTTCTGCCAGGCTGGGCCATGCCGACACCGGTGCATCTTTCAGGCGCAGGCCGAACGCGTGGCCGCCGTGCGCGAACAGATGCATTTCAACCGGCACGCCGGCCCCGATCAGTGCGCGGTGATAGACCAGTGCGTGACGGACATCGTCCGTCGGATCATCGGCGGCCTGCACGATGAACGTCGGCGGCGCCTTTGCGTCGACCACGATGTCTTTTTCCAGCGAATCATCCTTGCGTACCCAGAGATGCCCTGGATACAGCAGCATCGCGAAATCCGGCCGGCTGGACTGCACATCGGCCGCATCCAGCGGTGCATAGCTGCGCTGCGCATGCGTGCTCACCCCCGCCACCACATGGCCGCCGGCCGAGAAGCCGATCACGCCCAACCGTTGTGGATCGATCTTCCAGCGCGCGGCCTGCGCACGCAGCAGGCCCATTGCCCGCTGCGCATCCTGCAAGGCCATCGGCACGGCCGGAATGTCGCGGCAGTTGCATTCGCGATCCCAGTTCGGTCCCGACGCCGGTACGCGATACTTCAGCAGTGCGCAGGTGACGCCCTGCTCGGTCAGCCAATCGCAGATCTCGCTGCCTTCCAGGTCGATCGCCAGCACGTTGTAGCCACCACCCGGTATCACCATCACTGCCGTGCCGTTGGGCGAGCCTTTCGCCGGGAACACGGTGAGCGTGGGCACGGCCACATTCTGCAACATCATCCAGCGCTCGCCACTGGCCCTGGACACGGTTTCGCTGACCTGCTCGCGGCCTTTCAGCTTCGGTGGCGCCATCACCTGCCCATCGGGCCACAGAGGGAATTCGGTGGTACCGGCCGGCGGTTGCCAGGTGGCAGGCGCGGCGGCCGATGCGGTAAATGGCAGCAGGGCCATCAGCAGGCGAAATGCAAAGCGAGCGCGCATCGTCAACATCCACGTGATGGACCTGCAGTGTAGAGTCGAGTCCGCTCCAAAGATCGCGCGCAATGCATCCACGCATGGCGTGGATCCACCGCCGCACGCGGCTGCACGGCACGACGCAACAAAAAAGGCCTGCATCTTGCGATGCAGGCCTCTTGAATGTGGCGCCCGAAGTTGGACTCGAACCAACGACCCCCTGATTAACAGTCAAGTGCTCTAACCGGCTGAGCTATTCGGGCAGACCGCCAGTATAACGACTCTTCACGCGCGATGGTAGGGGTGATTGGCCAACATCGCAGCAGCGCGATACAACTGCTCGGCCACCACCAGCCGCACCAGCATGTGCGGCAGCGTCAGCGGGCCGATCGACCACTTTTCGTCGGCCAGCGCAGACACTTCCGGCGAGTGCCCTTCCGGGCCGCCGATCAGGAACGCCAGGTCCCTGCCCTGTCCACGCCAGTGTTCCAGGCGCTGCGCCAGCTGTTCGGAACTGAGCTGGCGGCCCGGTACGTCCAGCGCAACGACATAGGCATTCTTCGGCAACGCAGCGATCACCCGCTTGCCCTCGTCCTCGGTGGCGCGGCGTGCATCGCGCCCTTTGCCACGCAGGCCGGGCTCGATCTCCACCAGTTCAAAGGGCAGCCAGTGCGAGAGCCGCTTCTGGTACTCGGCAAACCCCTGCGCCACCCAGCTGGGCGCGCGTTCGCCGGTGGCGATCAGGCGGGCTTTCATCCACATTCCTCCAAAACGTCGACGGCGCCATCGGCGCCGTCGAAAACCGCATCAACGAATGGCTCAGGCCACTTCGTCGTCATCGTAGGACGGCGGCTGGTCGCCAACGGTCCACAGGCGCTCGAGCGCATAGAACTCTCGCACGCGCGGCAGCATCACGTGCACGATGACGTCGCCCAGGTCGACCAGCACCCATTCGGCTTCACGCTCGCCTTCAACACCCAGCGGCATGACGTCGATGTTCTTGGCAAAGCGCACGACTTCGTCGGCGATGGACTTCACATGGCGGGTCGAAGTACCCGACACGACCACCATGTAGTCGGCGACGCTGGACTTGCCGCGTACGTCGATCTCGACCGGGTCCTTGGCCTTCAGGTCTTCGGTGGCTTGACGGACGCTGGCCAGCAGTTCCGGCACGGAGGGCGGCGGGCTGGGCAGATCGACCTTGATGGTCTGGGGCTGGGTCTGGTTGCTCAAAGCGGGTCGACTCGATAAACGTGGGGGCGATTATACGGGCACAGCGCGGCAACCGTATTCACGAGGTGCGGGAGCGGTACAGGCCATGGCCAGAAACATAGTCGGCCACCGCTGGCGCCAGCATGGCCCGCCAAGGGCCGCCCGCGGCGATCTGGGCGCGCACGGCACTGGCCGATTCCACCCGCAACGGATGGTGCAGGCGCAGGATGCGGCCAGCCGGGCTGGTGAACAGGGCCTGCTCGTTGTCGGCCCAGCGCCCCTCGGTGGCCTGGCCCAGCGCGCCGTCGACACTGGCCCGCAGCGGGCTGCCGGGCCGCTCGGCAACGATGAAATGAGCCAGACCGAACAGCGCCTGCCACTCGTGCCAGCTGGGCAGGCCCAGCAGGCTGTCGGCCCCGACCAGCCACGCCAGCGGGCGGCTGGGGCCCAGTTCGGCACGCAGTTCGCGCAGGGTATCGACGGTATAGGACGGTCGGCCAGGGAAGCGCTCGGCCCGATCCAGCTCGCGCCGGTCCAGCAGCAGGCCCGGCTCATCGCCGATGGCCAGGCCGAGCATGTTGCAGCGTTGTTCGGCGTTGGCGCCGGGCGCTGGCCGATGCGGCGGATCGGCAGCAGGCAACATGCGCACCGCCACCTGCAGCTCATCCCGTGCGGCGCGCGCGATTGCCAGATGGCCCAGATGCACCGGGTCGAAGGTGCCCCCGTAGTAGATCCGCAGGCTCATGGATCAGGCCCGGGCGAGCAGGCGCACCGCACGTGCCTCGGCCACCGCCACCAGCAGGCGCTCAAGTGCAAGCCAGGCATCACCGTCTGCGCGGCCCTTGGCGATGCGGTCAACCAGCCCTGCTTCGGCCACGAAACGCTCCCAGCGCTTGCCTTCCGGGTGCCGCTGCAGCGCGCGCTTGTAGGGCGCCTGCCGCGATTCCCAGATACCGCGGGATTTCATCTCCGCCGCCAGATTGCCGCCACGTGCCTGTACCCGTGCCAGGCCGGCACCGGCCAACAGCTCGCGGATCACGATAGGCATCAGCGCGGCGACGGCCTCGCCTTCGCCGCGCAACCCGGCCAGCATCCTCAATACCGCTTGGGGCTGGCCGGAGAAGGTGGCTTCCACCAACCGGAACACGTCGTAGCGGGCGGCATCGGCCACCAGCGACTCCATCCGTTCCACGTCCAGGGTCTGGCCGTCGGCCAGCAATACGAGCTTGTCGATCTCCTGCGCAGCCGCCAGCAGGTTGCCTTCCACGCGTTCGGCCAAGCGCTGCACGGCCGCCGGTTCGGCGCGCAGGCCCCTGCTGCGCAGGCGGCGTTCGATCCAGTCCGACAGCTCATGCGGCTTGATGGCCCAGGCCACCGACAGCACGCCGACGCGGTTCACCGCCTCGGCCCATTTGCCCTGGTGGGCCTTGCTCCATTCATTGGCGGTGATCATCAGGATCACGTCCGGCGCCGGGTTGGCGCAGAACCGGCTGATCACCTCACTGCCATCCTTGCCCGGCTTCCCGCTGGGCAGGCGCACTTCCACCAGGCGGCGGGCACTGAACAGGCTGGGGGCATTGAAGCTGGCGTCGAGCTGGTTCCAGTCGAAATCACGGCCATCGGCATCGAACACTTCGCGCTCGTCGATGCCGGCCGCACGTGCACGGGCACGCACGGCATCAGCCGCCTCCAGCACACGCAGCGTTTCCGGACCGGCGATCAGGTAGACCGGCGCCAGCGCCGTGTCAGCGCCCTGGCCGGCCAACTGTTCCGGTCGCAGTTCCATCGGGCGCCCGGCTCAGTGCTGGACGGCGGGTGCGGGCTCGACCGGCTTCGGCGCCGACAGGCTGCCGCCCTTTTCCAGTTCGGCGCGGACCACGCTGTCGATGCGGCGGATGATCGAGGCCGACATTTCCCGGCGCAGTTCATCGGCCAGGATCTCGCGTTCGGTGGTGGTACCGGTGGCGTCGGTCGGCGGCGACACGTAGTCGCGCGACAGTTCGATCACCTGCTGCGGCACCAGCTCGCTGCCGTCTTCGCGGCGGAAGATGAAGATCACCGCATAGCGCAGGCTGTATTCCTGCGCGCGGCCCTGCGAGTCGATCGCGATGGGCAGGTCGCCCCAGCGTTCGGACAGCACCTGCAGCTGGGCATTGGGGCCCTTGCTGTCCTCATCGGCCAAGCGTGCACCGGATGCCAGCAGGCTGCGGTTCAACAGCTTGACCAGCTCGCTGTAGGGCGCGGTGGAGACCACCTTCACCGGGGCCGTGTCGGTCGGCAGCATCAACTTGTTGCGCAGGTGGAAACCGCAGCCGGCGAGGCCGAGGACGAGAACGAGGGCAAGCAGGATTCGGGTCATGGAGACAGTCTGGCGGAGCCGGGCGATCACGGCAACAGACAGGGTGCCCGAGGCCGCGTGAACGCAGGGCCATCGGCTGGGCGCGCCCGGCGTGGCGACAATGCACCGGCCGCCATGGTGGCGGCCGGTGCCGGGTACATCAGGCGGCGACGATGTTCACGATCTTGCCGGGGACGATGATGATCTTGCGCACCGTCAGGCCTTCCAGGAACTTGGCCGCGTTCGGCTCGGCCAGCGCCAGCGCTTCAACCTGTTCGCGGGCGGCATCGGCGGCGACCTCGATCGTGCCGCGCAGCTTGCCATTGACCTGCACGGCCAGGGTCAGCGCGTCGCGAACCAGCGCACTGCCGTCGGCCTGCGGGAACGGCTGGTCTTCCAGCAGCGTTTCGCCATGGCCCAGCACCTGCCACAGGGCATGGCTGGCATGCGGGGTGATCGGGTTGAGCAGCAGCACGATGGCCTGCAGCGCTTCCTGGCGCACGGCGCGCCCCTGTTCACTGCCGTCCTCGAACTTGGCCAGCGCGTTCATCAGCTCCATCACTGCGGCAATCGCGGTATTGAAGCTGTGACGACGGCCGTAGTCGTCACCGACCTTGCCGATGGTCTCGTGGGTCTTGCGGCGCAGGGCCTTCTGGCTGGCATCCAGCGCGGCTGCGTCCAGCGCCGGTGCGGCGCCGTCGGCAGCGTGCTTGTGCACCTGCGCCCACAGGCGACGCAGGAAGCGGGCCATGCCGTCAACGCCGGCTTCATTCCATTCCAGCGACTGTTCCGGCGGTGCAGCGAACATCGAGAACAGGCGCACGGTGTCGGCACCGTACTTGCCGACCATCGCCTGCGGGTCCACGCCGTTGTTCTTCGACTTGGACATCTTCTCGGTACCACCGACCACCACCGGCTGACCATCGGCGATCAGGGTCGCGCCGGTGATGCGGCCGCGCTCGTCGCGCTGCACTTCCACATCGGCCGGGTTGATCCAGTCCTTCGAGCCGTCCGGGTTCGGGCGGTAGTAGGTCTCGGCGATCACCATGCCCTGGCACAGCAGGTTCCGCGCCGGCTCGTTGCTGTCCACCATCCGCGCGTCGCGCAGCAGCTTGTGGTAGAAGCGGAAATACATCAGGTGCAGGATCGCGTGCTCGATGCCACCGATGTACTGGTCCACCGGCAGCCAGTAGTTGCCACGCTTGTCGACCGCATCGCGGGCGCCCGGGGAGGTGTAGCGGGCGTAGTACCAGCTCGACTCCATGAAGGTGTCGAAGGTGTCGGTCTCACGCTCGGCCGCGCCGCCGCAGTCCGGGCAGGTGGTCTTGCGCCATTCCGGATCGGCCTTGATCGGCGAACCGGTGCCGACGAAGTTGACGTCTTCGGGCAGCACCACCGGCAACTGGTCTTCCGGCACCGGCACCGCACCACACTTGTCGCAGTAGATCACTGGAATCGGGCAACCCCAGTAGCGCTGGCGGCTCACGCCCCAGTCGCGCAGACGGTAGTTCACCCGGCGCTGGCCCTGGGCCTTGCGCTCGAAACGCTCGGCCAGCGCTTCGAAGGCGCCCTGGAAGTCCAGGCCGTCGAATTCGTCGGAGTTGACCAGTTCGGTCTCGCGGGTCTTGTCGCCGTACCAGTCCTGCCAGCGCGTCGCGTCGTAGGCGCCCTCGTCCTTGCGCAGCGACTTCAGCGCGATGACCTGGCGGATCGGCAGGTTGTACTTGTTGGCGAATTCATTGTCGCGCTGGTCGTGGCCCGGTACGGCCATCACCGCGCCGGTGCCATAGCCCATCAGCACGAAGTTGGCGACCCACACCGGCACCTTCTCGCCGGTGACCGGGTGGATGGCGCGCAGGCCGGTATCCATGCCGCGCTTTTCCTGGGTCTCCAGCTCGGCCTCGGACACGCCGCCCTGCTTCATTTCCGACAGCAGCGCAGCCAGTTCCGGGTTGTTCTTCGCCGCATGCAGGGCCAGCGGGTGCTCGGCCGCGATCGACACGAAGGTCACGCCCATCACGGTATCCGGACGGGTGGTGAACACGCGCAGCGGATCCAGTGCGGTGCCATCGACATCACGCACATCGAACTGGATTTCCAGGCCCTCGGAGCGGCCGATCCAGTTGCGCTGCATGGTCTTGACCGACTCCGGCCAGCCGTCCAGTTCATCCAGGCCGTCCAGCAGTTCCTGGGCGTAGTCGGTGATGCGCAGGAACCACTGCGGGATCTCGCGCTTTTCCACCAGCGCGCCGGAGCGCCAGCCACGGCCGTCGATGACCTGCTCGTTGGCCAGCACGGTCTGGTCGACCGGGTCCCAGTTCACCACGGCGTTGCGGCGGTAGGCCAGGCCCTTGCGCATCAGGCGGGTGAACATGCGCTGCTCGTGGACGTAGTAGTCCGGGCGGCAGGTGGCGAACTCGCGCGACCAGTCGATGGCATAGCCCAGCGACTTCAGCTGGCTGCGCATGTGGTCGATGTTCTTGTAGGTCCAGGCGGCCGGCGCGGTCTTGTTCTTGATCGCGGCGTTTTCCGCCGGCAGGCCGAACGCGTCCCAGCCCATCGGCTGCAGGACGTTGTGGCCGGTCATGCGCTTGTAGCGGCTGATCACGTCGCCGATCGTGTAGTTGCGCACGTGGCCCATGTGCAGCGCACCGGACGGATACGGAAGCATCGACAGGCAGTAGTACTTCGGCTTGTCCGAGGCTTCATCGACCTCGAAGGCACGGGTAGCATCCCAGTACTGCTGGGCGGCGGATTCAACCTGCTGCGGATCGTAAACGTTGGGTTCGACGCTGGTCATGTAACACGCGGTTGCGGCGGCAAAGCGGTACAGCGTACCGCAGTGCGGCAAATGGCTCCAATCCTGCCTGCCGGACCAGCGCGCGGTGCGGCTGCGGGAAGCGTCTCAGCGCCCGCGCGACAGGGGCATGGCCAGGGCCAGCCAGAGCGCCCAGCAGGCAAAGGCCAACCGCTGCGCCAGCGCCGCCGGCAGTACCCCCGGCAGGCCGAACGCCAGCAGACCGGCACCGACTCCGCAGGCCAGCGACAGCAGGCCCAGCCTGCGCCCGCCGGAATGCCGCAGCCGCGCCGCACCCAGCATCACGCTGCCGGCGACAAACGCCAATGCCCAGACCATCCACACGCTGGCGTGCAGCTTGCTGGCCGGGCCCTGCATGTCCATCTGGTCTTCGAAATCCAGCGGCAGCAGGCCCATCGCGATGAAGGCGAGACCGGCCAGCAGCAGCATCTGGCTGCCCACGCGTGCCGTCCAGGCAGCGTCCACCGGCAGCTGCCGGCGCAGGCGCTCGGCCACGACCACCGCCAGTGCACCCGGCAGCACCAGGCCCAGCAGGTTGAAGCCCAGCGCATGGGGGATGCCGCGTGCGCCCAGCCAGGTCACCGGATGCATCGCCTGCGAATAGTCCGGCAGGGCCGCACCGAAGCCGGCCACCGACAGCACGAACAGGGCTGCGGCGAGCATGCCTACCCAACGATCCAGCCGAACCACGGACATTGCAGCCACTCTTCAGGAGAACATCAGGCCATTGTCACGGCAGCCGGCACCTGCGCCAAGCCGTCCGCGATTTCATGGTGGGCGCGGCCGCAGGGTTGAGACCGGCAAGGTTCGTCACCATAGAATCGGTCTCCAGATGCCGAACGATGCCCCATGACCGAGACGACCTACGTATTCGATGCCACCACTGCCACCTTCGAGGCGGAAGTGCTGCAGAAGTCGCTGCAGACGCCGGTCCTGGTGGATTTCTGGGCGACCTGGTGCGAACCGTGCAAGACCCTCGGCCCGATGCTGGAGAAGCTGGCCGGCGAATACAACGGCGCGTTCGAGCTGGCCAAGGTCGACGTGGACAAGGAACAGCAGATCGCGGCGGCCTTCCAGATCCGTTCGGTGCCCACCGTATTCCTGGTCAAGGGTGGACAGCTGGTGGACGGCTTCCCCGGCGCCCTGCCGGAAGGCCAGCTGCGTGAATTCCTGGCCCAGCACGGCGTTGTGCCGGCTGATGTCGGCGACACCATCGCCGAAGACGAAGCGCCGCTGGACCCGCAGGCGCAGGTGGACGTGCTGCGTGCGCAGATCGCCGCCGAGCCGGACAAGGATGAGCTGAAGCTCGACCTGGCCCTGGCGCTGCTGCAGGTCGGCGGCGTGGACGAAGCCGGCACCCTGATCGATGCCCTGCCCGCCAACCTGGCCACCGACGACCGCGCCGTGCGTGGCCGCGCCCGGCTCACCTTCGCCGCCGCGCTGAAGGACGCGCCGCCAGCCGAGGAGCTGGATGCGCGCATCGCCGCCGACGGCAAGGATCTGCAGGCACGCCACCTGCGCGGTGTGCAGCTGCTGCTGGCCGGCGAGGACGAAGCGGCACTGGAACAGTTCCTGGAGATGCTGCGGATCGACCGCGGTTTCCAGGACGGACTGCCGCGCAAGGCCCTGATCGACGCCTTCAATGTCATCTCTGATGAAGACCTGGTCGGCCGTTCGCGGCGCCGGATGGCCTCCCTGCTGTTCTGAACGGCACCGGCATCGTTCAGAATCCCTGCACTGAACGCGGGCAATAATGCCCGCGATGGTGGCCCCAGGGCCGCCACGATCCGTTCGGGGGGATGAGGTCGGGGCCATGGGGTCTTGCTGCTGCGCCCCCGCTTTGCCGGGACAGCTATCCGTGACCGTTGGCCGCTCGTCGTCTTTCATCAAGTATTTCCTGCGCACGCTGCTGTGTGCCCTCTGCCTGTGGCCGGCGCTCGCCGGCGCGCAGGACTGGAACTACCGGGTCCGCCCCGGCGATACCCTGTGGGATCTCGGCGCGGCCTACCTCAAGCCCAGCGTCGGCTGGCAGCAGCTGCAGCAGCACAACCGCATCGACAACCCGTACCGGCTGCCGCCGGGTGAACTGCTGCGCTTCCCGATCGGCTGGCTGCGCGTTGAGCCCGCCCCGGCGCGGGTACTGGCCGTGCGTGGGCAGGTTGAACTGAGCGCGGCCGATGGCAGCAGCAGCCGCGCCGTGCGCGCAGGCGAACAGCTGCACATCGGCGATGCGATCCAGACCAAGGCCGATTCCAGCATCACCCTTGAGTTCGCCGATGCGTCGCGGTTGCAGCTGCGCGAATACTCTCGCCTGCGCCTGGACCAGCTCAGCCGCTATGGCCGTACCGGCATGGTCGATACCCGCCTGCGCCTGCAGCAGGGGCGCGCCAGCAACCGGGTCACCCCTGCGCGCGGGCCGGCCTCTCGCTACATCATCGATGCCCCCACGGCCACCAGCAGCGTGCGCGGCACCGTGTTCCGGGTCAGTGCCGGCGATGATGCCCATGCCGGCGCCACCGAAGTGCTGGAAGGCAAAGTGCAGGTCGGCAACCCGCATGGCCAGCGCCTGGTGCACCCTGGCCAGGCCAGCCGCAGCGCCGGCAACGGCATGGCGCCCGAAGCGGTTTCCGGCTTGCTGCCGGCACCGCGCCTGCGTGCCGATGCGACCCGCCTGGGCGCCCTGCCGGCCCGGCTCGCATGGGAGCCGGTGACCGGCGCCGATCACTACCGGGTGGAAGTCGTGCAGGCCGCCACCCCGGAAATCCTGTTGTTTGCCGCCGACACCGCCGACATCCGGCTGGTGATCGGCGAGCTGCCGCCGGGAACGCTACGCCTGCTGCTGCGCGCGGTGGATGCACAGGGCGTGGAAGGCCTGGATGCCAGCGAGGATTTCGTCCTCAACGACCAGCCGCCACCGCCGCTGACCATTTCCCCGCTGCAGGGACAGGCGGTCAACAGCGACCGTCCCCGCTTCCATTGGAGCCAGGCACCCGGTGCCAGCAGCAGTGTGCTGCAGGTGGCCGACGAGCCGCAGTTCCTGCAGCCGCTGCTCGAGCAGAGCACCGGCGGCACCGACCTGCGCCTGGGCGAGCCGCTGCCTCCCGGCCAGTACTACTGGCGGATCGCTTCGCGTGATGGCCAGGGCCACCAGGGTCGCTATGGCCAGGCCGTGGCGCTGCAACTGACCGATGAACCGGTAGACCCGGCCCTGCAGCCGCCCGAAGCCGCCGATGGCGAACTGACCCTGCGCTGGCAGGCGGGAAGCGATGGGCAGCGCTACCGGGTGCAGGTCGATCGTCGCGGCGACTTCAGCGCGCCGCTGCTCGATACCACCGTCGACCAACCACAGGTCAGCTTCAGGCGACCGTGGCGCGGCACGCTGCACATCCGCGTGCAGTACATCGATGACGACGGCCATGCTGGCCCGTTCTCGCCCGCCCAGCAGGTCAAGCTGCCGTGTCGCCTGTGCTACGGCGCCAGCGGCGGGGCCCTGCTGCTGTGGCTGTTGTTGTGAGGCGCTCGCCGCTGCCGTGGTCGCGACGGATCCTGCTGGCCCTGCTGGCAGGTGTAGCGACGGCGGTGGTCAGCCATGGCCAGTGGCTGTGGCGGCAGGACGAGACCGCGTACGACCTGATGGTCGGCAGCTGGGATTACCGCCCCGACCCCAGCGTGCTGATCGTGGCCATCGACGAAGGCAGCCTGCAGCGGCTGGGCCAGTGGCCGTGGCCGCGCTCGGTGCATGCCCGCCTGCTTGACCGCTTGACCGACGCCGGTGCCGAGCGCGTTGCGCTGGACCTCATGCTGTCCGAACCCGACCGTCGCGATGCGCGGCAGGATGCCGAGCTGGCAGCGGCGATCCGTCGCAATGGCCGCGTGGTGCTGCCGGTGCTGGCCGCGCCGGCCGCCGGCGACCGCATGGCCGAGGAAATGCTGCCGATCCCGCTGATTGCCGCCAGCGCAGCCGCCATCGGCCACAGCGACGTTGAAGTCGACGGCGATGGTGTCGCCCGCGGGATCTACCTGCACGCCGGCATCGGCCAAGCGCACTGGCCGGCGCTCGGCCTGGCGCTGACCGGACTGCCGCCGCAACGCGCGCAGGGCCTGCCCGACCCCGACCCGGCGCTGGACTCGCCCTATCAATGGCGCCGCAATGATTACGTGCGCGTGCGTTATGCCGGGCCACCGGAACGCCTGCCACAGGTGTCCTACGCCGATGTGCTGGAAGGGCGCGTGGATGCCTCGATGCTGCGTGGCAGGCGCATCGTGGTGGGCATGACGGCCAGCGGCATCTCCACCCGCTTGTTGACCCCCACCACCCGCGAATACTGGATGAGCGGCAGCGAGTACCAGGCCAACATCGCCTCGATGCTGCTGCAGGACAAGCAGATCGACGTGTTGCCCCGCACCTGGCAGGACGCGTTGGCCGGCCTGCTGGTGGCCATGTGCGTGCTGCTGCTCGGGCTGCGCCTGCCCTGGGTGGTAGCGCTGTGCTCGCTGCCGGCCGCGCCACTGCTGAGCTGGCTGCTGCTGCGCACCGGCAGCCTCTGGTGGGCGCCGGCCAGCGCGCTGCTCGGCATCGTGCTGGTGCTGACGGCGTGGGCGACCTGGCGCATCGCCTCCTGGCACCGCCAGGCCAACCGTGATGCGCTGACCGGACTGGGCAACCGCCTGCGCTTCGAACAGTCGCTGCAACAGGAATGCGATGCGGCACGCCGCAGTGGCAAGCCACTGACCCTGGCCCTGATCGACGTCGACCACTTCAAGCACCACAACGATCGTCATGGCCACCAGGTCGGCGATCGCGTGCTGTGCGAAGTGGCCCGCCTGATCCAGGCACATGCCCGGCGCCCGCGCGACATGGCTGCCCGCTACGGCGGCGACGAATTCGCACTGGTGCTGCCCGACACCCCGGTTGAAGGCGCGCGGCAGGTGATCGAAGACCTGATCTCCTGCATCCGTGCCTTGCCGCCGCCCGGCGATGGCAGCGACACAGGCGTCACCCTGACCATCGGCGTCTACACCCGTGTGCCTGACGGCGACCTGCAACCGCATCATTTCGTCGAAGGCGCCGACAACGCGCTGTACCGGGCCAAGGACAATGGCCGCGACGGCTATGTGATCGACGGCGGCACGCCCGCGCCGTAGCGCCCGGCAGGCCTGTCGGGGCGCAGCGGGCTACAGCATACGCATGCGAATGGTTAGACTGGGCGCCCCGTCCCCTGCCCGTTTCCCGCATGAAAGCCAGCACCTTCCGCTTCGGCATCAACCTGTGGCCACCGTTCCTGTTCACCGGTATCCATGTCACCCGCATCACCCCGGACTACCGGCAGATCGACGTGGAACTGCGTCTGCGCCCCTGGAACCGCAACTACGTCGGCACCCACTTCGGTGGCAGCCTGTTTGCGATGACCGATCCGTTCTGGATGCTGGGCCTGATGCACACGCTGGGTCGCGACTACTACGTCTGGGATCGCGCCGGCGCGATCGATTTCCTCAAGCCCGGTCGTGGAACGGTGCGCACGTCTTTCCGCATCGACGACGCTCTGCTGGATGAACTGCGCACGGCGGCAGCCGGTGGCGAAAAAGTGCTGCGCTGGTTCAGCAACGACGTGGTCGACGAAGCCGGCGAGGTGGTTGCGCAGGTACGCAAGCAGGTCTACGTGCGCCTGAAGCCACACGCACGGTAAAGCGGGCCGACGCACGCCCGGCTATCCTCTGCAGCCCTGCCATGGAGGCTGCAATGCGCCTTTTCTTTCTTGCTGCGGCACTGACCGCCCTGCCCTTCGCCGCCACTGCACTGGACGTGCCGCCGGTGCGCTATCCCGCCGTGCCCGCGCAGGCCGCCACGGCCGAGGGTTTCGTACCTGCCGGCTGGACGCTGGAATACAGGATCGAAGGCGACCTCGACCAGGACGGGCGCGCAGACCTCGCACTGGTGCTGCGCCAGCAGGACCCGCGCAACATCATCGAACACGATGGGTTTGGTCCTTCGCCTTATGACAGCAACCCGCGCATCCTCGCCATCGCCTTCGCGCGACCGTCCGGTTACGTGCTGGCCGCGCAGAACCACACGCTCATTCCGCGGCCGGACTCGCCCGTGCTCAGCGATGCGCTGGCCGAAGGCACTGGCGTGTCGATCCAGCGCGGCGCACTGCGGGTTGGGTTGTACTCGTTCTCCAGCGCGGGCAGCTGGTCGATGGGCACCACCACGTTCACGTTCCGCTGGCAGGAAGGCAACTTCGCGCTGATCGGCTACGACCGCAACACGATGATGCGCAATTCCGGGCAGACCGAGGGCCTCAGCGTGAACTACTCCACCGGCAAGGTGAAGCTGACCGAAGGCAGCATGCAGGACGACAAGGAACAGGTGCGCTGGCAGACCCTGCGTGACCGCAAGCCCTGGACGCTGGACAGCGTCGGCGATGGCTGGGCGTTCAATCCGCTCGGTGACGGCGGCTGAGCGCGGGTCAATCCGCCCGCAACGGCATCGACAGATGCGGGCCTTCGCCGTCGCGCGCAGGTCCGCGCCGCAGCACCTGCAGGTAGCGGCCATCGGCAGACACCTCGGGCGTGCGGGCGTGCGAACGCCATTGCGCCGGCAACCGCGCCAGCGCCTCGTCGGCGGGCCCGGGCTGCTGCCGCAGCCACCGCTGCGCGCCGAGCAGGCGGATCATCGCCGCCGTATCCTGGCTGCGCGCCGCGTACGGCGCATAGGACGGCCCGGCGATGGCACTCAATGTGCATCCCAGCGGATTGGCCATGCAGCGCACATCCCATCCGAGTGGTGGCGAGACAGGGAGCGGGACGTCGGCCGCCAGCGCCGTGGCTGCAGCAGGCCGGCATGCCCAGCCGAAATTGCCGGCGATCCGGGCCAGGGTGTGGTCGCGATCCAGCAGCAGACGACTGCCTGTTGTCTGCGTGGACGCTTCCACCGCTGCCTTGTTCATCGCAAATTCGCCCTGCATTGCCTGGCACAGGCTCTGTTCGTCCGCGTCCAGTGGCTGCAGCGCCGCCTCGCAGGGGACGGGCAGCGCGTAATCCGGCGGTTGCTCGACCAGCATCTCGCCAAGCAGTGCGGCATGGGTCCGCACCACGGCGGCGCCCATCATGCTGTCCACCAGCGTGCTGCCGGTCCGCATCATCCGCCGGCCAAACCGCACCGCGCTGCAGCTGCCCTCGATGGCACCGGCAACATCGCCCTGCAGATAGGCCAATGCCTGTGCACTTGCCCCATCCAGCAGCGGCGCGTAGGCCGGCAGAGGCAGCAGCTCGTTTCCGCTGGGCCGGAACGGGGAATCGAAGCGATCGTAGTCCGCCATCCGGGCCAGCCGCTCGTGCAGGCCGGCATGCCCGGCGTGGGCGTCAGCGAAGCGCTGCGGATCAGCGCGTACCTGGGCCAGGCAGCCGACCGGCCCGACTGCACAACGACCTGACCGGTCCAGATTCAACGGCGCGTGCCTGGCGGCCAGCACCGACGCATGCGACGCCTGCGTGGGCGTCGTCTGCCAGCGCTGCAGATCTTCGGCCAATACCGCCTCACGCTGGGCCAGGTCCAGCCCATCGAAGGGCAGCGTCCACAGCAAAGCGAAGCCGTTCCTGCCCTCGCTGCGATGCGCGGCTTCAAGCAGGCCGACATCCTCCTGCTGGGCGGCCGACAACGGCCAGAACCTCGACAGCAGCCATGCCGCGATGGCGATCACCAGCAGACCCAGCATTGCCCAGCCCAACCACCGCAGCATCCTCAACACAGCATCCCTTCCCCGCATGGCCAGCGCCGCCAACGGGCAGCGTAAACGAGCGGCCGCGACCGCTACAATGCGCGCATGTCGCTCGATGCCCCCGCCCTGGTTCCCCGTCCCTCCCTGCAGCGCCTGTTCCTGACCGGCCTGTTGACCCTGTTGCCGATCTGGCTGACCTGGGTGGTGGTCAAATTCGTGTTCGTGCTGCTGTCGGGCATCTCCAGCCCGCTGGTGGTGCCGCTGTCCGAACAGATCGCGACCAGCTTCCCGCACTACCTCGGCTGGGTCCGCGCCGAATGGATCCAGAACACCATTGCCCTGCTGGCCACCCTGCTGGTGATCCTGGCGGTGGGCGTGGCCAGCCGCCGCGTGGTCGGCCAGCGCCTGCTGCGCTGGGTCGGCGCGGTCATCAAGCGCATTCCGCTGGCCAGCATCATCTATGACAGCGCCAAGAAGCTGCTGGACATGCTGCAGACCGAACCGGGCAGTACCCAGCGCGTGGTGCTGATCGACTTCCCGCACCGCGACATGAAGTCGGTGGGCCTGGTCACCCGGGTCATCAAGGAACAGGGCACCGACCGCGAACTGGCGGCCGTCTATGTGCCGACCACGCCGAACCCGACCTCCGGCTATCTGGAGATCGTGCCTGTCGAACTGCTCACCCCGACCGACTGGACGGTGGACCAGGCGATGAGCTTCATCATTTCCGGCGGTGCAGTGGCACCAGCCAGCGTTCCGTTCACCCGCGCCGGCGATCGTTCCGGATGAGCGAGGCGTCGCACGCGCGCCCGCTGCAGGACCGCGCGGTCCTGCTGTTCATCGTGCTGGCTGCGTTCTTCTGCGGCAACGCGGTGCTGGCCGAACTGATCGGGGTGAAGATCTTCGCCCTGGAAGACACCCTCGGCATCGACCCGCTGAACTGGAACCTGTTCGGCCAGACCGGCTCGTTGAGCTTCACCGCCGGCACGCTGCTGTGGCCGGTGGTGTTCATCATGACCGACACCATCAACGAATTCTTCGGCAAGCGCGGGGTGCGTTTCATCTCGTGGCTGGCGGTGGTGCTGATCGCCTATGGTTTCCTGTTCGCCTTCGCGGCGATCTCGCTGGCACCGGCCAGCTGGTGGGTGACCTCGATGGATGCCCACGGCGTGCCCGATTACCAGGCCGCGTTCGCGGCGGTGTTCGGACAGGGCATGTGGACCATCGCCGGTTCGCTGGTGGCGTTCCTGTTCGGCCAGTTGATCGACGTGGCGGTGTTCCACCGCATCCGCCAGGCAACCGGCGAGCGCCATGTATGGCTGCGTGCCACGGGTTCCACCGCGGTCTCGCAGCTGGTGGACAGCTTCGTGGTGATCTGGATCGCCTTCGTGCTCGGCCCGCAGCACTGGCCGACATCGCTGTTCCTGGCAGTGAGCAGCGTCAACTACGTCTACAAGATGGGCTTTGCGATCGCCCTGATTCCGTTGCTGTACCTGATGCGGCGTGCAATCACCCGCTATCTGGGCGAACACCGCGCCGCCGACCTGCGCGCTGCGGCCGCGGCTGACTGAAGCCCCAGCGACGCGCAAGCTGACTGCGCCCCCACGCTGGCCGTACGCGCGCGGATCGTGCAAGCTCCACGGTCTGTGTTCCACGGAAGCTTCTTGATGCCGTATTCCCCCCGCGTCCTGGCCGCCGCCATCGCCGCGTTGTTCCTGTTCAGCGCCGTTCCGCCGGCCGAAGCAGCGAAGAAGAAGGGCAGCCGCCCCGCCGCCGCGCAGACCCGCCAGGCGGCCAAGCCGAAGGCCCGCGCCGGCACACGTGCCACCACGCCCGCCCGCGGCAGCTCGGCGCGCCGCGCCGCGCCGCGCCCGGTCGCCCCTGCCCGTGCGGTGCCCAAGCAGGTGCAGCTGGAGCGGCTGTACGACGAATACTGGGATGCCTCCATGCGGTTGAACCCGCTGCAGGCCACCTTCCAGGGCGAGCCGCGCTACAACGACCAGCTGCCCAACATCCTGTCCGCCGCGTGGCGCCAGCAATCGCACGACTTCACCACCGAATGGCTGGGCAAGGTCGAGAAGATCGGCAGCGACGGCCTGCAGGGGCAGGACCTGCTCAGCTACGAGATCTTCGTGCGTGATGCCCGCGCATCGCTGGCCGCCGAGCGTTATCCGAGCTGGATGATGCCGATCAGCCAGTACTACAACGTCGGCAGCATCATGGCCATCCTCGGCGCCGGTGCTGGCGCACAGCCATTCAATACGGCCAAGGACTACGACACCTGGTCGCGACGCTCGCTGGGCATCCCCGACCTGTTCGAGCAGGCCATCGACAACATGCGCCAGGGCATGAAGGCCGGCGTGGTGCAGCCGCGCGACCTGATGGAAAAGGTACTGCCGCAGCTGGACGCGGTGATCAAGCCGACCGCCGAAGAGAGCATCTTCTGGTCGCCGATCCGGACCATGCCCGAGTCCATCTCCGCCGAAGACAAGGCGCGCATCAGCGCCGAGTACAAGCGCATGATCGAACTGCGCATCATGCCGGCCTACCGCGCCCTGCGTGGCTTCATCGCCACCGAATACCTGCCTGCCACGCGCAGCAGCAGCGGTCTTGGCGCACTTCCCGACGGCCAGGCCTGGTACGCCAACCTGATCGTGCAGACCACCGCCAGCCAGCAGACCGCCGCGCAGCTGCATGCGCTGGGCGAGCAGCGTGTACAGGAGCTGCAGGCGCAGATCACCACGGTGATGCGCGACGGCAAGCTGCGCAGTTCGCAGGCCAAGCTGCTGCGCAGCATGCGCAACGACCGCCAGTTCCAGTACAGCGATGCCAACGCGCTGCTCAACCGTTACCGGCAGGTGCAGCAGCAGGTCGATGCACGCCTGCCGCAGGTACTGGACACCCTGCCGAAGGCGCCGCTGCAGATCCGTGCAGTGGAACCGGAGCGTGCCATGACCGCCGCCGCAGCCTCCTACCAGCCGTCGCCGCCGGGACAACCCGGCGTGCTGTTCGTCAACACCCGCGACCTGCCCAGCCGCAAGCGCTGGAACGTGCCGGTGCAGTACCTGCACGAAGCCATTCCCGGCCACCATGTGCAGCTGGGCCTGCAGCAGGAACTGACCAAGCTGCCGCGCTTCCGCCGCCTCGGCGGTGACCTCGCCTTCGTCGAAGGCTGGGGCCTGTACGCGGAAACCCTGGGCGACGAGCTCGGCGCGTACACCGATCCGTACGACCGCATCGGCTATCTGTATTCGCGCCTGCTGCGCGCCGCGCGCGTGGTCGCCGATACCGGCGTGCATGCGCAGGGCTGGAGCAAGCAGCAGGCCGTGACCTATCTGCAGAAAACCGTGGACATGAGCGCTGACGATGCCAACGCGGAAGTGGAACGGATCATGGCCCAGCCTGGGCAGGCGCTGTCCAACGTCGCCGGCCTGACCACGCTCATCGCCCTGCGCGACAAGGCCAAGGCACGCCAGGGCGCTGCGTTCGACCTGCGCCGCTTCCATGCCGAAGTGCTGAAGGACGGTTCGATGCCGCTGGATGTACTGGACCACAAGATCGAGCGCTGGCTGGCGCAGCCGGCCGCTGCAACGCCTGCGCCCGCGCCCTGACCGCCACGGAGCTGCCATGCGCCCTGCCGCCCTGCTGTGTGCCACGGTTCTCGCTCTACTGCCGTCGATAGCATTGGCAGCGGCACTGCTGGCACCGCCGGATGCAGGCATCGATGGACTGATGGAGGCCTACGACGGCCAGGTGCCGGGCGCGGCGGTGCTGGTGCTGCACGACGGGCAGCCGGTGTTCCGTCGCGGCTACGGCCTGGCCGTGGTTGAAGATGGCAGTGCAGTGACGCCGGCCAGCAACTTCCGCCTGGCCTCGGTCAGCAAGCAGTTCACCGCTGCGGCGGTGCTGTTGCTGGTCGAGGACGGCCGCCTGGCGCTGGACCAGCCCGCGCGGCGCTGGCTGCCGGAGCTGCCACCCGCTGCTGCCGGCATCACCCTGCGCCAGTTGCTGTCGCACACCAGCGGCATGCTGGACTACGAAGACCTGATGGACCCTGCCGACAGCCGGCAGGTGCACGACACCGATGTGCTGGCGCTGTTGGCCCGCGAAGATCGACTCGCCTTCGCACCCGGCAGCCAGTACCGCTACAGCAACAGCGGCTACGCACTGCTGGCGCTGATCGTCGGCCGCGCCGCCGGCAGCGACTTTGCCAGCTTCCTGCAGCAGCGCATTTTCCAGCCGCTGGGCATGGCGCATACCGTAGCCCACCAGGACGGGATCGACCAGGTCGCGCAGCGTGCCTATGGCTACAGCGAAGTTGACGGACGTTGGCAACGTACCGACCAGAGCACCACCAGCGCCGTGCTCGGCGACGGCGGCATCTACTCCTCGCTGGACGACCTCGCCCGCTGGGACGCGGCCCTGTACGACGACCGCCTGCTGTCGACCGCATCACGCAAGGCCATGTTCAGCCCGGCCACCGCCACCACCGAAGCGGACGTACCGCACTACGGCTTCGGCTGGCGCCTGAATGGCCGCATGCACTGGCACAGCGGCGAAAGCATCGGCTTCCGCAACGTGATCCTGCGCTACCCGGACAAGCACCTGACAGTCATCGTGCTGAGCAACCGCAACGCCCCCGAACCCTATCCGCTGGCGCTGAAGATCGCCCAGCGCTGGCTGGACACCCTGCAATGACCACCACGACCACCGGCCTGCTGGGCATCCACCATGCCGCACTGATCTGCAGCGACTACGCCCGCTCGAAAGACTTCTACGTGCGCGTGCTGGGCCTGCACATACTGGCCGAGAACCACCGCGCGGCACGCGACTCGTGGAAACTGGACCTGGCCCTGCCCGATGGCGGCCAGCTGGAGCTGTTCTCCTTCCCCTCGCCCCCCGCACGGCCCAGCCGCCCCGAAGCCCAGGGCCTGCGCCATCTCGCGTTCCGGGTAGCCGCGCTGGAGCCCTTCATCGAACGCCTGGCGCGCCACGGCGTGGAATGCGAACCGATCCGCGTGGACGAATACACCGGCCGCCGCTTCACCTTCTTCGCCGACCCCGACGACCTGCCGCTGGAGCTGTACGAGACCGGTTGAGCGATTTTCAATCGCGGAAATTCATCCACGCATGGCGTGGATCTACGTGTCGACCAAGGTCGACACCCACCAAGAGCAGGCAACGCCATTCCAACCGATCGCGGGAACCTGTCGAAGGCGGGGTGGGTCCGGTTGCGGGGGCGTGAGCGCCATGGATGGCGCGACCGAGCTTACAGGGACGTACTTGCAGCGTCCCCCGCAACCGTACT